>JACDAG010000123.1 GCA_013695565.1 Bradyrhizobium sp. | reverse complement strand
CCGCGACGATAAAACCATCGTACTGGCCATCGTTCGAGACGGCTATCTCGACGACCTCGCCGGCTGCGGCGGCAAGCGCATCGGGCTCGACAATCATCGGCGGTGCGCGTCGCGCCGTCGCGCCGGCAGTTTCACACGCGCCGGCCGCAGTCGCTTGCGCAATGCCGACCATCATTGCGGTGGTCGCCGCCGAACTGTTCGGATTGATCAGCAGGATGCGGAGCATGCCGTCTATCGATTCAAGCCGGCTTCACGACGGGCACCGCGGCAGCAAGTAGCCCGCATGAGCAGAGCGATATGCGGGGACACACCCCGGATGTCGCTTCGCTCATCCGGGCTACGGATCACAAGCACGTCACCCGCTCGGCGGCGAGATAGCCGAACAGCAAGCCGAGCCCGCACAGCAGCACCAGGCCGGCCGCCCCGAATTCGATGCCGCGCATGACCAGCGCGCCGCCGCCATCGCGACCCGAACTGAGGCGCTGCGCGAGGCCGCGTGCGGAGACCGCGACGATGGCGATGGTCGCGACCGTGATCGCGGTGCCCAAGCCCATCACGAAGGTGGCGGCAATGCCGGCCCAGAACAGCCCCTGCGCCAGCGCGAACACCAGAACCAGGATCGCACCCGAACAGGGCCGCAAGCCCACAGCGAAGATCGCGCCCAGCCCGCGCTGCCAGCCGCCCGGACCGGCGAGCTGGTCCGGCGTCGGGCCGTGGGAGTGGCCGCAATGCTCGTCATGGACGTGGCCGTCTGCGTGCGAATGAGCCTCAGCATGGGCGTGCGCATGGGCATGACCGTGCGCATGGGCATCTGCATGAGCGTGGGCATAGTGTCGGTGGTGATCGTGGTGATGGTGATCGTGGCCATGATCATGTTGATGGCTCGCGGCGGCTGTAGCGGTCGCCATCGCCGATACCGGCGGCTTCGTCTGCAGCGCACGCATAAAACCGCCGCCTTTGGTCCAGACCAGCCGGGCGCCGAAGACGGCGATCAACGCGTAGCTCGCGATCTCAATCGCCTTCTCCGCGCCACACATCGTTTTGGCGGTGGCGTTGAGCAACCAGGCGCAGATGCCGACGATCAGCACCGCGACCAGCGCCTGCAGCATCGCGGAGGCGAACGACAGCACGATGCCGCGCCGCACGGTCTCCTGGTTGGCGACCAGATAGGACGAGATCACCGCCTTGCCGTGACCGGGGCCGGCGGCGTGGAAGATCCCGTAGGCAAATGAGATCGCCAGCAGCGTCCAGACCGCGGAGCCGTCGGACTTGGCGGCGCGAATGGTCGCCGACATTTCGCGATAGAATTCCGATTGTTTGGCCAGCAGCCAGCCGACGATGCCGCCGACCTGCGGCTCAGGCGCTGCGGCCGGGCGCGGGCCACCGAACGGGTTTTGCGCCAGCAGGACGTGCAAGGCGCCGTCGACTGCGACAACCGCGGAGAGCGCTACGATCCCGATCAGGAGCGCGTGGGCGAAGCTAGAGCCTTTTCCGTCCCGATTGCATCGGAACGGGGCTCTAGATTCTTTATTTGACGCGTTTTCTTGACGCGAACCGGTGACCACTTCGCTTGAAAACGCTCTGGTACTCCGCCTCACGGGCAATCCACCAGGATCTTGTTGGCGTACATAGCGCCGTAGTTGGAATTGTCGCCGCTCGCAAAGTTGTTTTCGTTGAGCCGCTGGGCGTTGGCGGTGCCGTCATTGGGCCGCTGGAACCCCAGCTTGCAGTCGGCGGGCGCGCCGACCAGCTTGATCGGCTCCTTCTCGTCGAACTTGAAGTCGATGAAAAAGGCCGGATCGAACACTTCGAGCGCGGTCTGCTTGGCCTTGAACGGGGCCTTGGCGGGCAGCATGAAATGCAGCGTCAGCGCGTCGTCCTTGAATTCGAGGTAGTAATCGACCGGCTCCAGGAACCGCTCCTTCTTGCCGTCGGCCTTGGCGAAGGTGAAGTAGCCGAATTCCTTCAGCGCCTCGATATTGGTCTGCGCCAGCGGCGCCAGTTGCTCGCGGCTGTAGACGCCCTTGGTCTTGGTCTCGATGCCCTGCAGCGCATAGGTCGAAAACATGTCGTCGAAAGTCCAGGCGTGGCGCACGCCCGCGATCGCGCCGTCGGCGGCATAGACCACTTCGCTCTTGGCGGTGATCCAGACATGCGGATGGGCTTGGGCCGATGATGTGCCGATCGACAACGCGACCATCAAGCCTAACAATCCGGACAGTAGACGTAACATGTCGTCCCCGCGAACGCGGGGACCCATACGCCGTGGCGTCTCTTTTTGGCAGTGTGGCAATGGCCTTCCTTCACAACAAACATCAGGGGTTATGGGTCCCTGCGTTCGCAGGGACGACGGCCGATCAGGCCGCCTCTGGCGTTTCGAGCAGACCCCGGCGGCGCAACAGCGCGTCGGGCTCCGGCTCGCGGCCGCGAAAGGCGACATAGGCATCCTCGGGGTCGCGCGAGCCGCCCGACGAGTAGATGTCGTCATGCAGGCGTTTGGCCGTGGCCGGATCGAAGATGTCACCCGCATCTTCGAAGGCGCCGAACGCGTCAGCGTCCATCACCTCCGACCACATGTAGCTATAATAGCCCGAGGCGTAATGATCGCCGGAGAAGATGTGGCCGAATTGCGTGGGCCGGTGACGCAGCGCGATCTCGGCCGGCATCCCGATTTTCTCCAGCTCGGCCTTCTCGAACGCTCCGACATCGCGGCTGGCTGAAGCCGGCTGGGTGTGGAATTCCAGATCCATCAGCGCCGAGGAGACGAACTCCACGGTGGCAAAGCCCTGGTTGAATTTTCGCGCGGCAAGGAAGCGTTTCAACAGCTCATCCGGCAGCGGCTCGCCGGTCTGGTAATGTTTTGCGAACTGCCGCAGCACCTGCGGCTGCTCCTGCCAGTGCTCGTAGAGCTGCGAGGGCAGCTCGACGAAATCGGTGAAGACAGAGGTGCCCGACAGCGAAGGGTAGTTCACGTTGGACAGCATGCCGTGCAGGCCGTGGCCGAACTCGTGGAACAGGGTCCGCGCGTCGTCCGGCGACAACAGCGACGGCTCGCCATCGGCGCCCTTGGCAAAATTGCAGACATTGATCACCAGCGGCGCGATCTCGCCGTCGAGCTTCTGCTGGTCGCGCAGCGAGGTCATCCAGGCGCCGGAGCGCTTGGAAGACCGGGCGAAGTAGTCGCCATAGAACAGCGCCTTGTGCCTGCCGTCGCGGCCAAGCATCTCCCAGACCCGGACGTCGGGATGCCAGACCGGGACATCCTTGCGTTCGGCGAACGTGACGCCGAACAGGCGGGTCGCGCAGTCGAAGGCCGCGTCGATCATGTGGTCGAGCACGAGGTAAGGCTTGATCGCGGCGTCGTCGAAATTGGCGCGGACCTGGCGCAGCTTTTCGGCGTAGTAGCGCCAGTCCCACGGCGCCAGCGCGAAATTGCCGCCCTCTTCCGCGATCATGGCCTGCAGCGCGTCGCGGTCGGCGAGCGCGCGGGCCCGCGCCGGCTTCCAGACCCGCTCCAGCAGGCTGCGCACCGCCTCGGGCGTCTTGGCCATGGAGTCTTCCAGGCGGTAAGCCGCGTAGGTCGGGTAGCCCATGATCTTCGCGGCTTCCTCGCGGAGCGAAAGAATCTCGACCACGGTGGCGTTGTTGTCATTGGCGTTGCCATTGTCGCCGCGGGCGGTGAAGGCCCGGAACGCCTTCTCGCGCAAGTCGCGGCGATCGGAGCTCTTCAGGAACGGCTCCACCGAGGACCGCGACAGCGTCACGATCGCCTTGCCTGCCATCCCGCGCGCTTCGGCGGCGGCCTTGGCGGCGGCGACGAACGCCTCGGGCAGGCCGGCGCGGTCGTCCTCGCCGATTTCCATGAACCAGTCCTGTTCGTCGCCGAGCAGATGGTGGCTGAACGACGTGCCAAGCTCCGCCAGCCGCTCGTTGATCTCGGCCCGGCGGGCCTTGGCGGCCTCGTCGAGGCCGGCGCCGGCGCGGTGGAAGTTGGTGTAGGTACGCTCCAGGAGCCGCAGCTCCTCAGCCGTCAGGCCAAGGGTGGCGCGGTTGTCGTGGAGCAGCGCGATGCGGCCGAACAGCACCGCGTTCATCATAATCGGATTCCAGTGCCGCGCCATCCGCGGCGACACTTCCTTGTCGATCTCCAGCAGCGCTGGATTGGAGTGCGCCGACACCAGGTCGTAGAACACCGCCGAGACTTTCGAGAGCAGCTTGCCGGAGCGCTCCAGCGCCGTGATGGTGTTGGCAAAATCGGGCGCGGAGGGATCGTGGGTGATCGCAGCGACCTCGGCGGAGTGGTCGGCAAAGGCCCGCTCGAAGGCCGGCAGGAAGTGCTCAGGCGCGATTTCGGCAAACGGCGGTGTCTCGAACGGCGTCTGCCACGGCTTCAGGAGCGGATTGGCCGGAGCTTCCGAAAGGGCCGCATTTTGCTGCGTTTCTGACATCACAAATCCTGTTTTGGCCTCTGGAGCCGCTTCGGGCTCCAGGCTTTATTTTGACGCATTTTCTAGCGCCGATAAGTTTACGCAATCTGCGCAAGCTTGATTGCTGCGCGAACCGGTACCCACTTCGCTCGAAAATGCTCCGAAATACTGCGTCAATCTATATCACGCGATGAGGCCTTTTTGGGCCTTTTAAGCTTGATAGTGGGGGCCTTTTCGGAGAGATTGCGCCCGCAAACAGGACCTATTTCATGAGCATGCAGCCCTCCGGCGCCAAGAGCGAGATCGTCTGGCCGAGCGTCATCACCGTCATCTCGGCGGCGATCCTGATCGGCGCGGAAGTGTTCGGCGCGGCATTCGCCGGCGGCTGGGCGCTCGCGATCCTGTTCGGACTGTCCGACACCGGCGCGCACATCCTGCAGGCGGTGCTGTTTGGTCTCGGCGTCGTGATCATGGCGGGCTTCATCCGCGCCGCGCAGCGCATCGAGCCGTTCTGGAAACGCGGCTGATTCGCTACAGCGAAGAAACCGCTGCGGCACAGGCGCTTTCGCAATCGCGCTTCGCGCGACAAACCCCGTAATTTCCCCGAGAAATCTTAACGTCTGTTCATGTTTGATGTCGTCAGAGCCGCGCTGGCGACGGCAAGAGCCGCGCTGAGAACGATTTTGTAAGCACGCGCGAGAAAATTTATCCCCAGCCTAAAAAAATTGTTGCGAAGCGGAATCAAAAGCCTTATTTCCAGCCTTGCCCAATTTCGCACGTGCCTGTGGTCGTGTGTCAGTCGGTAGGTATCCGGACAAGAGGCCGGACAGCCGCCAAGGGATGGAAGAACCGAGGGTCGCTCCATAAGCGGCCAGCATCTCTCTCAAGAGATGCCGTTGAAGGTCTCCCCATCCTTTGCAACCGTGACTGGCAGCCGGAGGCGAACCGGCGCACCCCGCTCTCAACGGGGGACGCGACTTAAAGCAACGACGGATCGGGCTTTTTTGGTCTCTACCGGCATTCCAACGCCGGCGCGGGCTACTGAAAAGGCTTGTCCTTCATTGCCAGGTGTGCGGGCGGGAAATTCCCAACCAATCCACGGCAGCACAGTCTGGTTTGAGTCTCGTGGCTTCGTTGCGCCTCCAAAGCGCGATGTGGCCAGGGCGCTCATATCCGACACCAATTTTTTGAACGGAACCCCGTCGCTGGGCCGTTTGGGAGAGTGCTATGACCGAACGTATTCAGGAATTCCTGCGCAACCGCCGCAGCGAGGGCCAGGACACCGAGCCGTGTCTCGTGGTCGACCTCGAAGTCGTGCGTGACAACTACCAGACCTTCGCGAAGGCCTTGCCGGACAGCCGCGTGTTCTACGCGGTAAAGGCAAACCCGTCGCCCGAAGTGCTGCAGCTTTTGGCCTCGATGGGCTCGTGCTTCGACACCGCAACGGTTGCCGAAATCGAAATGGCGCTGGCTGCCGGTGCGACGCCGGACCGCATCTCCTATGGCAATACGATCAAGAAGGAGCGCGACATCGCGCGCGCCTTCGCGCTCGGCATTCGCCTGTTCGCGGTCGACTGCTCAGCCGAAGTCGAGAAGATCGCCCGTGCCGCGCCCGGCGCCAAGGTGTTCTGCCGCATTCTCTATGATTGCGCAGGCGCGGAATGGCCGCTGTCGCGCAAGTTCGGCTGCGATCCGGAGATGGCGGTCGACGTGCTCGACCTCGCCAAGCGTCTGGGCCTGGAGCCGTGCGGCATCTCGTTCCATGTCGGCTCGCAGCAGCGCAAGGTGAAGGCGTGGGATCGTGCCCTGTCGATGGCCTCGACGGTGTTCCGTGACTGCGCCGAGCGCGGGATCAACCTGTCCATGGTCAACATGGGCGGCGGATT
>JACDAG010000100.1 GCA_013695565.1 Bradyrhizobium sp. | reverse complement strand
CCGTCACCCTTTTGCCCGGCACGTTCGGCAGTGCGTAGGAGCCGATCGGCTCGACGGTGTCGAGCGTCGAGCCCGATGGCGCACTGCTCGCGCATAGCGGTTCGATGATCGCCGAGATCGCATCCATCGTCGACGGCAGCGTCTTTCCGATCACGAAGGCGCAGGCCAGGCCGGCGATCACGGCGAGATAAAACGGCCGGCCTTGGGGCCGCATCAGTGGCACATCGAATGCTGCAGACATTGGCGTCTTCCTTTCCGTATTTTGCCGTCATTGCCTGCGACAAACGCGAAGCGTTTGCGCAAGGAAGCGAAGCGACGAAGCAATCCATTCTTCTTTGTGCGGCGCGATGGATTGCTTCGCTTCGCTCGCAATGACGGTTTGGCTCCTACCCCGCTCCCTGATCGAACGCCTTGCGCAGCGCGACATAGCCTTGCTGTTGCTGGGTCCAGTTGCGCCCGCCGGTGATGGCGCCATCGACGACGAGATCATGGCCGTTGATGAAGGACGATTCGTCGCTGGCGAGGAACACCGCGGCGTGCGCGATATCTTCGGGCAGGCCGGCGCGCGGGATCGGCTGCGCGGTCTTGTAGACTTCGCGCATCACGCTCGGGGTCTTTTCGGCAGCTTCCACCGAAAGGCCCAGCGCCTTGCCGAAGATGCCGGTCGCAATCGCGCCCGGCGAGATCGAATTGACGCGAACGTTGGCTTCGCCGAGCTCCATCGCCGTGCATTTGGTGAGATGGATGACGGCGGCCTTGGCTGCACCGTAGACCATCGACGACGAGAAGCCGGCCAGCCGGCCTGCAATGCTGCCATTGTTGATGATGCTGCCGGAGCCCTGTTTGCGCATGTAGGGCGCGGCATGCTTCATGCCGAGCATCACGCTGCGCACCAGGGTCGCCATCGCGGCATCGAAGCGATCGACCTCGAGGCCTTCGATGCCGCCGGTCTGCGCCGGCCCGCCGGCGTTGTTGAACAGGCAATCGATCTTGCCGAACTTCTCCACCGAAAGCGCGATCAACGCCTTCATCTGCTCTTCGACGGTGACGTCGGTCTGGCGAAAGATGCAGTTGGGGCCGAGTTTTTTGGCCAGCGCCTCTCCCTCCGGCGCCCGCCGTCCGGCGATGACGATTTTCGCGCCTTCGGCGATGAAAATCTCCGCGGTGTGCAGCCCGATGCCACTGGTCGCGCCGGTAATCACCGCGACCTTGCCGTTCAGCCGTCCCATCTAACGATCCCCCCGTGATGCCTATTTGAATCTCCGTCGGGACCAATATTCCCGCACGCCGGGAACAACGCAAGCGAGCATCTCGCGCCGGAATCACCGGGGCAAAATCGGCCCTGTCGTAGCCAGCGGCCGGGAAATCCCCGATTTCCGTTATGGTCGGCCTTATTTTGGATTCGCTGATCACGTGAAGTAACAACACCGATGATGAAATTGATCGACGAGTTCAGGCGCGGCTGGCAGGGAAGCCCTTACTGCTTTTCAGCACGGGCTTTGCGGCCTGTTGCCTCCTCTTGGCGACCGCGGCGCGCTGGGGACTGGCGCAGATCCGCCCCGACGTATTCTTCACCCCGTATTTTCCGGCCGTGTTCTTTGCCACCGCCTTCGGCGGTTTCCGGATCGGGGTCGCAACGGCGCTTGCCGGCGGCGTGCTCGGTGTCGCCGTCAATTTCAGCAGTGCCGTGGCCGATTCGGCGCGGCTGGCACTGCTGCTGATTTTCTGGGCGGTCTGCGGCCTGACGATATGGGGCGTCGAGCACTACCGAACGATCGTCGCGCAACAGCGGGAAATCGCAAAACGCCTGATAAAGGAAGAAGAATACCGCAAACTGATCGTCGATGAGCTGCAACACCGGCTGAAGAACAAGACATCGACGATTCATGCCGTGCTGCACCAGGTCCTGCACAACGAGCCGCAGGTCTGGGAAACCATCGATCACCGGATTCGTGCGCTGTCGGCTACCGACGATCTGATCGCGCGGGTCGACGGCAGCGGCTGCGATATCAAGGACTTGCTACGCTCCGAACTCGGCCCGTACGGCCATGTCCGGTTCAACCTGAACGGCGATCCGCTGTTCTTGCCGGCCAAACTGGCGGTCAGCCTGGCGCTGATCTTCCACGAACTGGCCACCAATGCCGGGAAATACGGCGCGTTTTCCGCCGCGAACGGCATGTTGCAGGTGTCCTGGTCGGTTACATCAGACAACCCGGATATCCCCTGGCTCAAGATCAGCTGGGATGAAACCGAAGGGCCCATGGTCGAAAATGTCGGAGCGGCAGGATTCGGCACCAAACTGCTGCAGTCGGCGCTCCGTTCGTTCGACGGCAAGACCGAGGTCGCCTTCCTGAAGACCGGCGTCCATTGCACGATGCAGTGCCGGATTCCCGCGAGTTGAACGCTTTTGCGCAACCCAAACGCGCAACTTGAAATTGCTGCCGCAAGCAGTCCGCCCCGAATTGACATTCTGTTAATGACGATTGTCGGCACGCCGCTCCAAAGCATCGACTTGTAGGAGTGTCACGGTGTTTTGCAGTTCCGCTTAACCAAAACTACAACGGACTTTGGCAAGCTCTGCTGCCATGCACAGTCCCTACAAACATGATCTTCAGGCGGCCGCGACTGAGGCAGGTAATGAAGGCGCTCCCAGTCCCGAATTGAGCATTCTGCGGGATGTCCTCAGATTGCTTCCGACCGGCGTGACGGTTCAGGACGAGCACGGCAATTTCCTGCTGGTGAACGACGCCGCCGCAGCGTTGCTCCAGATGGCCGCGGCCGCACCTGCGCCTTCGCAATTGAGCGATCGCCAGGAGACCTGCCTGGAGTTGATCCGCAGCGGTCGCGCGGCCGTGCTGGAGGAAGCCGTCACCAGCGGTCCGGCCAAGCATGTGTTCCTGACCTCGCACCGGCCGGTCCAGATCGCGGAACGCAATCTGTTGCTGTCGAGTTCTGCCGATATCACCGAACAGAAGGCGTTCGAAGACGCGCTGTTCCGCGCGGCCTATTATGATGAGCTGACGGGCCTGCCGACGCGTCGGGTGATCGAGCATCGCGTCAACACGCTGCTCACGCGCGACGGCGCGCAGGGTAATTTTGAAGGCAATTTCCAAGGCAAATTCCCAAGCCATTTCGCGCTGGCGTTTCTCGATGTCGATAATTTCAAGCACATCAACGACTATTATGGCCACGCGATCGGCGACGCCTTGCTGATCGAGATGGCCAAGCGGCTGGGCATGGATTTGCGGGAATCCGACATCCTGTCGCGGATCAGCGGCGACGAATTCATGCTGCTGCTCAATCCGGTCCAGAGCGAGAGCGAAGTCGCCGAATACATCCACTTCATCCTGCAACGGCTGAAGGCACCGTTCTTCATCGACGAATCGGAGATATTCGCCTCGACCTCGATCGGCGTCAGCCTCTATCCCGAACACGGCAGGAGTTACGACGTACTGCGCCAAAATGCCGATATCGCGATGTACCGCGTCAAGAACGGCAGCAAGGGCGGAGCGGCGTTCTTCGACGCCAGCATGGAGCGCGAGGCGCTGGCGCGGATGAAGGTCGAACAATCGCTTCGTCTGGCGATCCTGGAAAAGCGGTTTTGCTGCGCGTTCCAGACCAAGGTCGATATCCGTACCAAGACCATCAAGGGCATCGAGGCACTGGTGCGGCTCAGGGATGACGAGGGCGTGATTCAGGCCCCCGGCACCTTCATCAACCTTGCCGTCGAGCTCGGACTGATCGATGAGTTGACCCATCTGGTGCTGGCGGAGATCGTCAAATCGATCGACCTGATCAACGAGACCTTCGGTCCCGATACCACGATCAGCATCAACGTCGCCGCCAAACAGGCCGGCAATCCCGAATTCATGCACCCTTTCGCACAGGCGCTGGAAGCAACCGGATTTCCGAAACGCTTCATGATCGAGGTGACCGAAGACGCCTTTGTCACCAAGACCCATTTTCAGGATGAAATCCTGCCGATCTTCCGCAAGCTCGGCGTCGGCATCTCGATCGACGATTTCGGTACCGGCTACTCGTCGCTGTCGGCGCTGGCCGACATCACCGCCGATGAAATCAAGATCGACCGCTCCTTCATCACCGACATCCATTTACGGCCGCGCAGCCAAGGCATTTTGCGGGCGATCGAATCGCTGAGCGAAGCGCTTGGCATGACCGTGATCGCCGAAGGCATCGAGACCTTCGAAGAACTGGCCTATCTGCAGGCCGCGACCAAGATCCGCTACGCGCAAGGCTACTATTTCTCCAAGCCGGTCTTCCTGGAAGACCTCCGGCCGGCGGCACCGCTCGCCAGCGAAGCGCGTGCCAGCCTATCCAGCCGTCCGGCACAGGAAAGCCGCCCGGCTTTCTCGCGCGCCAGCGGCTATCGCCGCTGAGGGACGCGCCGGATTTGTGTCAGGCGTAGGGTAGGCAAAGCGTAGCGTACCCACCATTCGGCATACTGATCGACGTAAGATGGTGGGCACGCTTGCGCTTTGCCCACCCTACAATCCACCGATCGGCCGCCGCTACTTCGACAATACCGGCAGCGGCTTGACGCTGTCATTCGGCGGCTCGGCCTGCATGGTGATCAGCGTCATCGACACCAGGTCGTAATAGCCGATGATACCGATGATATCCATGATGCCGCGCTCGCCGAACTTTTCCAGCGCCGCCTTGTAGACGGGATCGGATACCTTTTTATCCCGGTAGAGCGCGGTCGCCAGATCGTACAGCGCCGCCTCGTCATCCTTCATGCTGTCGGGACGTTTGCCGGCCGCGATCGCGTCCGCCACCGTGGGATCGAGGCCGCCCTTCAGCGCCAGCGGATAATGCGCAAACCACTCATATTGCGCGGTCCACTCCCGCGCCGTGATCAGGATTGCCATTTCGCTCAAGCGCGCCGGCAAATTGGTGTTCCAGCGCAGATATTCCGACAGGGCCGACAGTTTCGGCGCCAGATCGGGGTTGAGGATATAGGCGCGGTAAGGCGCGTTGCCGAACTTCGCATTGCGCGGGGGTGCTGCGATCAGATCGGCATAGGCTTTCTGCGCAGGCGTCAGGTCTTCGGCTTTCAACGGCTTGAAACGGGTGATTTCTTCGGCGCGGCTTGCGGAGGGGACGGCGATCAGGGCCACGAGCATGCCGGCGGCGATCAGGCTTTTCATCGGATTTTCTCCCTGCGGGATGCGGACTTGTCGCCGCGTTGTTTTTTGGCGTGCCAAGCTTAGCTGGGAAGTTGCGGAAGCAACAGGATACCGCCCTGCGCTGCACGCGGTCCGCCATGCGTGCAATTCGCGCTGTTTGGGCCTTCAGAGGCGCGATTAAGCCTTAGGTAACCGGATTTCCTAACGGCTTATGGCATGTGCGCATCGTATGCATATCCCCGGGGAGAGGGGGAATGCGCGTTCTGTTTCGCAACCTAAAGGATAGCGTATCGCGGGCCGCCACGGTCGGCGTCCGCCTTGTCGCGACCGTCCGCGGTCCGGTGCTGTGGCTGACCGTTTGCGGCGCGTTGCTGGTTTCGGCGATTTTCGCCGGCACCATCATGATGGTCGGCGAATTCCGCGAGCGCGCACTGGCCAATGGCGAGCGTGAACTGGAAAACACCGTTCTGCTGCTCACCCGCCACTTCGACCAGCAATTCGAGGACTCCGACACCATCGCCGCCGACGTCGTCGCCCGGCTGCGCATTCCCGGCATCGCTTCGCCGCAGGCGTTCAGGACATTGATTTCGAGTTCGGAAGCCCACGAAATCCTCAGGTCCAAAGCCGGCGTCCTGTCATATCTCGGCGATATCTCGATTTATGACGCCGACGGCGACATCGTCAGTTGGTCGCGGCCGCTGCCGACGCCCGCCCTCAACATCTCCGAGCGCAGCTACTTCAAGTCCTTCAAGTTCAATCCGCTATCGCCGTCGATACAGACCGAGGCGGTCAAGAGCCTTCTCACCAACAATCTGAACACCGTCATCGCTCACCGGCTGACCGGGGAAGACGGCGTCTTTCTCGGCGTGATGACGCGCCGCATCAATCCTTCCAGTTACGTGCAATTCTTTGCTTCCGTCGCGATCGGAACCAGCGCCGCGGTTTCGATGTTTCACGCCGACGGGACCTTGCTGGCACGACATCCGCGCGCCGATCACCTGGTCGGGCAGAAATTCAAGTCGGCGCCGCTGCTGCAGCGTGTCCTGAGCCAGGGCGGCCAGCAGACGCTGCGCGTCAACAGCCCGGTCGACAATGCGGATCGTCTCGGATCCGCGGCCCAATTGAGCCGCTTCCCGATTATCGTCGTGGCAACCAACACGGTTTCCGCCGCACTTGCCGATTGGTATGCCCAAACCAGATTTCTCGTCGCGGCAGCAACGTTGTCGGCATCCGGAATCGCGCTGATCCTGTTCCTGATCATCCGGCAGATCACCCGGCAGAACCGCGAGGCGCAACAACGGCTGGAATCCGAGCGGCACCGGCTCGACACCGCGCTGAATAACATGACCCATGGCCTGGTGATGTACGACGCGTCCGCGCGTATCGTCATCTTCAACCGGCGCTACATCGAGATGTACAATCTGTCGCCGGACATCGTGAAGCCGGGCTGCCATTTCCGGGACCTGATACAGCATCGCAAGGACCGCGGATTCTTCGACGGTAACGTCACTGCATTCTGTTCCACCATCCTGCAGAGTATTGCAAACGGCGAGACCAATCACAGCATGATTCAAAGCACGGACGGTCGGTCGTTCATGACGATCAGCCGGCCGCTGGCGCATGGCGGCTGGATCGCCACAATCGAGGAAATCACCGAACGCCGCAAGCTCGAGCAGGAACGCGACCGCAATTACGCCTTCCTCAGCCAGATTATCGACCACATCCCTTCACAGATTACCGTGAAAGACGTGCATGACCGCCGCTATCTCCTGGTCAACCGCGTGGCCGAAGCTCAATTCGGCATTTCGCGCGACCTGATCATCGGCAAGACGGCCCACGATATCTTCCCGAAAGCGGCCGCCGATATCGTCACCGACGACGACGAGAAAACCATCCAATCCGTTGACGGCCTGTTCAAGGACGAGCACCCCTGGGAAAGCCAGAAGGGCCGCCAATACATCACCTCGAAGCGAATTGGAATCCGCAACCAGGCAGGCGAGACCAGCCATATCATCAACGTCGTTGACGACGTCACCGAACGTCGTCGCGCCAACGACAAGATCGCCCATCTCGCGCACTACGACGCGCTCACCAACCTGCCGAATCGGGTGCTGTTCCGCGAACAGATCGAGCGTGAGCTGCAGAAGGCCGTTGCCGGCGAACAATTCGCGCTGCTCTATATCGATATCGACGAGTTCAAGGGCATCAACGACTCGCTCGGGCATCATGTCGGCGACGAATTGCTCAAGGCTGTCGCTTCCCGCATCAAGGACTGCATCAAGCCGACCGATCTCATCGCCCGCCTCGGCGGCGACGAATTCGCCGTGATCCAGACTGGGGCCGGTGACCGCGACGACGTCGTCGAATTCGTGACGCGGGTTCATGAGGCGATCCGGCAACCCCATCAATGCCTCGGCCATCAACTCACGACCGACGCCAGCATCGGCATCGCACTCGCGCCGCAGGACGGAACCGATCTCGACCAGCTGATCAAGAACGCCGATCTGGCGATGTACGGCGCCAAGGCCGAGGGCCGCCGCACCCATCGTTTCTTCGAACCGATCATGGACGCCCGTGCCAAGGCGCGGCTCACCATGGAGCAGGATCTGCGGCAGGCGATGGTCGATGGCGGATTCGAAATCCATTATCAGCCGCTGCTCGATCTCGACAGCGACACCGTGGCGGGCTGCGAAGCGCTGCTGCGCTGGCGCCATCCCGAGCGCGGCATGGTCTCACCGGCGGAATTCATCCCGCTGGCGGAAGATATCGGCCTGATCAACGAGCTCGGCGATTGGGTGCTGCAGACGGCGTGTGCGGAGGCGGCAGGCTGGCCGGCCCATGTGCGGCTGGCCGTCAATGTCTCGCCGGTTCAGTTGAAATCCCAGACACTCGCACTGCGCATCATGGGCGCGCTCGCCTCCTCCCGCCTGCCGCCGGACCGGCTGGAGATCGAAATCACCGAAGCCGTGCTGATCCATGACGATGAGACCGCGCTTTCGATCCTGCATCAGCTCCGCGCCATCGGCGTGCGCATCGCGCTCGACGATTTCGGCACCGGCTTCTCTTCACTGAGCTATCTGAATCGATTCCCGTTCGACAAGATCAAGATCGACCGCTGTTTCGTCAGCGACATCGAGGTCGACGGCTCCGAGACGATCGTGCAGGCGGTGGTGAACATCGCGACCTCGCGCAACATGATCACGACCGCGGAAGGCGTCGAAACCGAACAGCAAAAAGCGTTGCTGAAAAAACTCGGCTGCACCCAGATGCAGGGCTATCTGTTCAGCAAGCCAAAGCCGGCTTCCGAAGTGCGCAAACTGCTTGGCGCGAACCCGGCAAAGGCGCTTGCTTCGGCTTGAGATCTTTCGGCAGACCTACAGGCTGGCTGTCCGACCTGACTTGAACCTGCTCGTTTTCTGGTGCCGCGCGCTGTTTGGCCCGTGGCGCTCTCCAAAAACCGCAGCTATTGTTCGTGCGCTAGCAGAGTTCATCCGGGGGCCATCGGATTGGGCTGCGGTACACCTCGTGTCCGGGCTTGTTCCTGACTGGTCGCCTTGTTGCGAGGACCGCTCATGACCATCATTCGATTGGCTTTGCTGTGTGCACTGTTTGGATTTTTGCCTGACTCGGCCAAGGGCCAGCTTGCGGCATCGCAGGCCGATGCGATCAACGCCCTGCGCCAGGGTGGACATGTGATCGTTTTCCGCCATGGCGCGACCTTTTCGGATCAAGCCGACACCGATCCGCTCAATCTGGGTAACGTCGCCAAGCAGCGTCAACTCAACGACGAGGGCCGTGCGCTGGCAAAATCGATCGGCGAATCGATGCGCAAATTGCGCATTCCTGCGGGGCAGGTTCAAACCAGCATGTTCCAGCGTGCGGTGGATACCGGCACATTGCCGGGCTTCGGCGACGTCAAATCCTCGCCAGATATCAGTGAAGGCGGTCTCGTCGTGACCCCCACCGAGAACAATCGGCGCGCGGCAGCCTTTCGCAAGCTCGCCGGCGAGAAGCCGCCGGCCGGCACCAACACCGTGATCGTGTCGCACAAGCCGAACATCATGGACGCGTTCGGCAAGGACTGGTTCGACGTCCGCGAGGGCGAGGCATCGGTGTTCGAGCCGGACGGCAAGGGCGGCTACAAGCTCCTTGCCCGAATCGTGGCGAGCGAATGGAGCAAACTGGCGCAAGCATCGAATTGATGCCGCCTCGCCGTTACGCCGCCCAGCGGCCCCGATTATTTTCAGCGAGGATGGGTCGGATCAGCCGGCCGAAACGCTCGGCCTCCTCATCGTGCAGATAACCGGACAGGCAGAACGAATGGCAGCCAGCATCGATGAACTGCTGCAGCGTGTCCGCGCATTGCGCGGGGTTGCCGACGACGGCGATGCCGGCGCCGGGGCGGACCTTGGTGATGCCGGTCCATAGATGCGGCATCAGGAGATCGCCATGTTCGCGGGCGAGCTGCTGCACGCGCTGGTTCGCTTCGGATTTGTTATAGAGCGTCTTCATCTCCTGCTTCTGCCGTTCGGTGGCATGGCGCACCAGCTGGTCGGCGGCCTCCCAGGCGTCGGCTTCGTTTTCGCGGCAGATCACCTGCAGCCGCATGCCGAAACCGATGTCGTTTTCGCGGCCATGGGCGCGGGCCATCTCCCTGATCTCGACGATATTGCTGGCGATCCGCTCCGGCAGGTCGCCCCAGAACAGATGCACGTCGGAATGCTTCGCCGACAATTCCCAGGCCTGGCGCGAGCCGCCGCCGAGATAGAATTTCGGAAACGGCTGCTGCAGCGGACGCGGCCTGATATGCGCACCGGACAGCTTGTGGAACTTACCTTCGAACGTCACCGGCCCGCGCGTGGTCCACAGCGCCTTGAGGATCGAGACTTCCTCCTCCATCAGGGAGTAGCGTTCCTCCTTGGCGTACCGCACGCCCTCGCCTTCGACTTCGCTCTCGTTCTGGCCCGCGATCAGATTGATGCAGATGCGCCCGCCCGACATCTGATCGAAGGTCGAGATCATCTTGGCGAGCAGCACCGGATTGATGTAACCGGGCCGGGCCGCGATCAGCGGCTTGATCGTCGACGACCGCGCCGCCATGAACGCGCCTGATATCCAGGCCTCCCAGCAGGTCGAGCCCACCGGGATCAGCAGATATTCAAAGCCGGCCACTTCCGCCGCCTGCACCACGCGGTCGCAGAGTTCCGGCGAGCCCGGAATCTGCGCCTCCATCAGGCCATAGGCCGTGGTGTCGCCATGCGTGGGCAGGTACCAGCCGAATTCGAGCGGACGCATCGACGCTTTTCCCTGAGGACGCCTGTTGTTGGGTTCGTGTTGGAAAACAGTTTAGCGCCTGATCGGCCCGCGGCAATCGGGTTCCCGGCGCCACTGCTTGATTTGAATCAGTTCAGCCGATGGCTTTTCCATACCAATGACATCAACGGCGCGCTAAAGATGGCATCATGTCACCGGTTTCATTGCTTCTGAATATTCTCTGGATCGTGCTGGGCGGTGCGTGGATGGCGGCCGGCTGGGTGCTCGCCGCTGTCATCATGGCGATTACGATCATCGGCCTGCCTTGGGCGCGCGCGGCGTTCAATATCGCGGTTTACACGCTGTTTCCATTCGGCCAGCGGGCCGTGTCGCGCGACTTCTATACCGGCGAGCAGGATATCGGCACCGGACCGCTCGGCGTCGTCGGCAATATCATCTGGCTGGTGCTGGCGGGGTGGTGGCTGGCGCTCGCGCATCTCGTCACGGCGGTCGTGCTGGCCGTGACCATCATCGGTATTCCCTTTGCCTGGGCCCATCTCAAGCTTGCCGGCATCGCGCTGTGGCCGATCGGCAAGATCATCGTTCCGGCGTAGCGATCTTTCCGACCCGCCGGGATCCGCCCTGCCCCTAGGCCGCCGTTTCGGCTGGCGGCTTCAGCCGCTCCCATTCAGCGTCGCTGATCTCGGTCTGGCCGACCAGCACGCTGCAGCGCAGTCGCTTGACCAGATAGCTGCCGACGGAACCGAACCAGCGCGCCAGCGGTCCTTGCGGGCGATGGCCGACGACGACGAGCTGCGCGCCGATTTCCTCGGCCACTTCCGCGATCTTTTGCCCGGCATCGCCCACCTCCAGCCGCGAGGTCGGCGTAAAGCCCACCGCTTTCAGCCGCTCGGTGCCTTCGGCCAGGATCGCCTTGTAGTCTTCGGTTTGCAGTTCGATCGGAATGGTGAGCCCTGCTTCCGGCGTCATGATCGAGGAAACCTCGACAACCGCCAGCAGAAAGACCTCGGCACGGCACAATTGCGCGAGCTTGGCGCCCTCCCGCAG
>JACDAG010000310.1 GCA_013695565.1 Bradyrhizobium sp. | reverse complement strand
TTGAAATACACCGTCGGCATCACGCTGCGCAGATTGGCCAGCGAGGTTGCGAACAGGCCCGGCGCGGGCTTGCCGCCATCGACATAGAGCGCGCCGCCATTGCGCAGCACCAGGTTGAAATTGTGGTTGGCGCCGAATGTGTGACTCCAGGGCAGCCAGTCGAGGATCACGAGATCGTCGCGCGCCTCATCAAGGAACGTCCAGGTCTGCGCCTTGGCCTGCTGGCTCGAGGTCAGCATGCGCTGGGTATTGATCACGGCCTTGGGGGTGCCGGTCGAACCCGAGGTGAACAGGAACTTTGCGATCGTATCCGGCGTCACGGCCGCAAACGCTTTTGCCACGTCAGGCGTTTCCGGCGTGGCCGCGACACTGCGGAACGAAATCGCGTCGGCATCATCCACATTGCTGCTGATGATTTTGGCCCGATGCAGCGGCGCAATCGCGGCTAGTGCGGCGGCGAACGGCTTGATGCCGGAAACATAGATCGCGCCCGGCTGCAGCAGGCTGATCATGCCCTTGAGCTTGTCGAAATCTCGGGACATCAGCGAATAGGCCGGCGAGATCGCCGCCGAGGGCACGCCGACATGCTGGGCCGCCAGCGCGAACAGCGCGTGATCGACGCTGTTGTCGGACAGGATCACCAGCGGCCGTTCCGCGCCTAATCCTTGTGAGAGGATCCACGCCGCGGCCGAGCGGACCTGCCGCAACGCGTCGGCATAGGTGACGGTGCGCCACGGCACATCAGCATTGTTGCGATCGCCGAGGAAAATCCGTTCCGGCGTCTCCCGCGCCCAATATTCGAGCCAGTCGCCGACACACCGCGCGCTTTCCTTTAAAGCCACCGTCGATTTCACGATGATGCTGCCGTCGGCGCGGCGCTCGGCTGCTATCGCGGGCTTCGCGAACAGGACTTCGGAATGGTGGCGGCGTGAATCGGCGGCTGTCGTCATCGGTTTCCCCGCGCGCCCCTCTGTGGAGGCCGGCAATTTGCTCTACGCGAGAACCGCGCGGCCCGGCAATGGCGTCATCGCGCATCGGGATGCGGCTGCGGGGCCGAAGTTAATTCTGCTCAAAATTTAAGCAGATACCGTGCCACCTGCCAGAACGCGCGGCCTGCGGCAATTCGCGATAACTCAACTAAACATCTGAAATTGCGTCTCTATTCTCATATCTCGCCCTGCATCGATACTGTACACAATGGCACATCGCTTGCTTCAATCCGGATGGACCTTCTAGCTGAGCCGCCTCGATTGAAACGAAGCGCAGCCAACCCTTGGGACGAGGCATCAAGTGACTGAAACCGTTGCTGCGATCGTCGCCGCGCACCGCGCCGGCACCATGACGCCGGCCGAGACGATTGCGCGCAGCTATCAGCGCATCCGAGATCACAACGATCCCGCCGTGTTCATCAGCTTGCGCGACGAAGAGGACGCGCTGGCGGAGGCGCAAGCCCTCGCCTCGAAGGACAAAGCGTCGCTTCCGCTGTTGGGCGTGCCGGTCGCGGTAAAGGACAATATCGACGCCCTGGGCTTGCCGACGACGGCCGCCTGTCCGGCCTTCTCTTATTCGCCGACGCACGACTCGACCGCCGTCGCCAAATTGCGCGCGGCCGGCGCCATCATCATCGGCAAGACCAATCTCGATCAATTCGCCACTGGTCTGGTCGGCGTCCGCTCACCCTATGGCATTCCCGTCAATCCGATCCGCAGCGATCTGATTCCAGGCGGATCGAGTTCGGGATCGGCGGTCGCGGTTTCCGTAGGATTAGTGCCGCTGGCGCTCGGCACTGACACTGCGGGCAGTGGCCGCGTGCCGGCGATGCTCAACAACATCGTCGGATTGAAGCCGAGCCTCGGGTTGATCTCCAATGCCGGCCTGGTGCCGGCCTGCCGCACGCTGGATTGCATTTCGGTGTTTTCGCTCACCGTCGACGACGCCATGACGGCGCTCGCGGCGATGGCCGGCCCCGATGGCGCCGATCCGTTTTCGCGCGACCGGCCGCTCGGCCAGATCACATCATGGCCTGGAGAATTGCGGCTCGGCGTTCCCCGCAATGGTCAATTGATCTTCTTCGGCGACAAGGCCTCGGAGAACGCCTATGGCGACGCCTTGAAACGCTGGACGTCGCTTGGTGCTACGTTGGTCGAATTCGACCTCGAACCGTTTTATGAGACCGCACGCCTGCTCTATGAGGGGCCGTGGGTCGCCGAACGTTTTCTGGTGATCCGCGATCTGCTGGCCTCCTCGCCGGATTCGATCCATCCCGTCACGCGCGAGATCACGGCGGCAGGCGCCCGGCTGACCGCGGCGGATACGTTTGCAGCCCTCTACCGGTTGCAGGCGCTGCGGCGCATCGCCGAGCGCACCTTTGGCAATATCGATGCGCTGGTGCTGCCGACCGCGCCGACCGCTTACTCGACCGCGCAGGTGCTGGCCAATCCGGTCGAACTCAATTCGCGGCTCGGTACCTACACCAATTTCGTCAACCTGCTCGATCTCTGCGGGCTGGCGCTACCGTCAGCGATGCGGCCCGACGGCATCCCGTTCGGCATCACGCTGCTTGCGCCCGCCGGACATGACGCGCAACTCGCCAGCATCGGTCGCGCCTTCCACGCCAGCACCGAATTGAAGATGGGCAGCAAGGGCCTGACGCAGCCGCCGCTCGCAGCACCTTCAACACAACTGAGTGGCGACGAAATCGCGATCGCGGTGGTCGGCGCGCATCTCTCCGGCATGGCGCTGAACGGCGAACTGACCACGCTCGGCGGACGCCTGCTGGAAGAAGCCACCACCGCGCCCGACTACAAGCTCTATGCGCTCGACACCACGCCGCCAAAGCCCGGCATGCTGCGTGTCGAACCCGATGCGGGATCGACAATCAAACTGGAACTGTGGGCACTGTCGGCGGCTTCGTTCGGAAAATTCGTCGCCGCGATCCCGCCGCCGCTGTCGATCGGCACCATCCGCCTGGCCGACGGCCGCGGCATCAAGGGATTCCTGGTCGAGCCCGCGGCGACCGGCGGCGCGCGCGATATTTCCGAATTCGGCGGCTGGCGCGCGTTTATGGCGGAGAAGGCGGCTGTATAAGCCGTCATTGCGAGCCAACGGGTCGCGCGAATGCGCGCCCGATGACAGGCCCCGCGAAGCAATCCATCTCTCCACGCACGCGGAAAGATGGATTGCTTCGTCGCTTCGCTCCTCGCAATGACGGAGACTTACACCGTCACCGCGTAAAGCTCGTACTCATCGCGCACCAGCTCGATATGCGCACGCATCGCCGCCGCCGCGCCCATCTTGTCGCCGCGCATGATCGCGACCACGACGCGGTCGTGTTCGGCGTGCGATTTGGCGAGCCGGCCGAGGTTGCGGAACTGGGCGCGGCGGAACGGCTGCACCCTGACCCGCGTCGCCAGCGTCATCTCGGCGATGTAGCCGTTTTGCGAACCGGCATAGATCGCGTTGTGAAAGCGTTCGTTGACTTCGTGGAAGCGCTCGGGATTGCCGGCATGGCTCAGCACCCGCAATTCCTCGTGGATGCTTTCCAGCTTCTGGCGATCCGTCGCCGGCATCCGCTCCGCGGCAAGCCCCGCGCACAGCGCTTCCAGCTCCGCCATCGCCTCGAACATGCCGGTTAGACGTTCGATCGACGGCTGCGCCACGACGGCACCGCGATGGGCACGGGATTCGACGAGCCCGCTCGCCACCAACTGCCGCAACGCCTCGCGCACCGGCGTCCGCGACACGCTGAAGCGCCGCGCGATATCGGTTTCATCCAGCCCCGATCCCGGCGCCAACACGCCGCGCACGATCTCGTCAGCGAGCTGCAACCGCAATTCCTCCGCGCGCGTGACCTTGTCGGCTTGCGGCGAAGCGCGGTCGACGCGCCGGACCGGTTCGGACTCGGGGACGGACTGCGGCAGGCGCGTTGGAAGATCGTCAAGGCTCATATCTTTTGACCCATATCCTCTCAAGATCCGGGCTCATCGATGATGCTGACATGGGCGGCGACGATTCTCCATCCTTCGGGAAAGCGCACCCAGGTCTGCATCTGCCGACCCACCTTCTTGCCGCTCCACACATCCCGATAAAACAAGGTCGAGGCAACCGCGGTGTCGCGGCCATAGGTAGTGATGACGGTCTTGTCGGTCGTGCGCACCAGCCCGACCGGCGAGCGCCCGGCGCGGAACGCCATGATCGCGTCATAGCCGTAGAGACTTTCGTTGATGCCGTAGCGCAGCGTGAGAGGATCATTGCGAAACAGCTCGTCGAGCACGGCGACGTCGTTCGACACCAGCGCCTTTTCATAGCGCGCGAACTGCGCGGTGACTTCGGCCAGCACGTCGGGAAGATCGATGTCCATTACTAGATTCCTCTCGGCGCGGGTGCGGCGGCAACGCCGGACTGCTCCAGCGCATAGGCGACACGGAGCGCGATATCCTCGCGCCAGGGTGCGGCGATGATCTGAACGCCGATCGGCATCGGCTCCAGCGGCACCGGCACCGCGACCACGGGAAGGCCGATGAACGAAATCGGCTGGGTGTGGATGCCGATACTGGCGCGCACTGGAAGCTCGACGCCATCGAGCTTGAACGTCATTTGCCCGAGTTTCGGCGCGGTGCACGGCGTGGCCGGCGCGATGA
The DNA here is from genome assembly GCA_013695565.1 of Bradyrhizobium sp. Lineage (GTDB taxonomy): Bacteria > Pseudomonadota > Alphaproteobacteria > Rhizobiales > Xanthobacteraceae > Bradyrhizobium. The sequence goes on along the minus strand of JACDAG010000310.1, from coordinate 3,493 downwards.
TCACGTCGACCGTTTTGAACAGCTCCAGTACCTGCGCACGATACCAGCGGCGGAATTTCTGGGCGCGGTCGACCAACGGCGCCGGCACCATCGCACCCGCGATCAGACGGTCGCGCACCGCCGGATCGAAATCGTTGGGGCGCTTGCGCAGGCGATCGAGATGCAGCGAGGCGCCCTCGGTCGTGGAGATGACGTAAGCCGCGGCACGGGCACGCGCCGCCTCGGGGATTTCGATGGTCTTCGTCGCCCCAAGCGCCCTGGCGACGCGCGCCACCGCCTCGACCGCTTCGGGAAACACGTTCTTCTGGAAATAGCCGCCGGCAATTGCGACCCGCAAGCCGCCGATATCCTGCGCAAGCTGCGACGCCACCGGTTCGATTGGCCGAGTCGTGCACGCGGCGTCGTCCGCGTCGGGCCCCTGCATCGCATCGTAAGCCAGCGCGAGATCGCCGACGCTACGCGCGAACGGCCCGAGATGATCGAAGCTCGCCACGAACGGAAATGAGCGCGCGCGTGACAGCCGGCCATAAGTCGGCTTCAGGCCGAAGATTCCGCAGAACGACGATGGCACCCGGATCGAACCGTTGGTGTCCGAACCCAGCGCGATCGGCACCAGGCCGCCGCCGACCGAGCTGCCGGAGCCACCGGAGGAGCCGCCGGTCATCCGGGTTGGATCATGCGGATTGCGCGACGGGCCGTCATGCACGTTCTCGCCGGTGAAGTCGTAGGCGTATTCACCCATGTTGAGCGCGCCAACCAAAACGGCGCCCGCAGCCTCCATCCGCTCGATCAGCGTCGCGTCCCGCGCCGCCGGCGCGAGGTCGCGGTTGATCTTCGAACCTGCGCGGGTCGGCAACCCATTCACGTCGAACAGATTCTTCACGGCGAACGGGACGCCAGCGAGCGGACCGACCTTTTGCCCGGAGGCGACAGCGGCATCGACGGCGCTGGCCTTGGCACGCGCTCGATCGGCGGTGACGTCGGTGAAGGAATTCAGGACGGCATCGTGTTTGGCGATCCGCGCCAGTGCGGCTTCGGTCGCTGCGAGCGCGGTCATCTTGCCGCCGGCCACGGCCTGCGCGATCTCGTGAGCGGTCATGGTTTGATCAGGCTGTGTAGACACTGGCCGGCTCGGTTTCGTCGGGCAATGCAAATTCATCAACCAGGCGCGCCAGCCTCAGTGACACTTCGAGGTTCGCGCGCACCGCCGGCCGCCAGGACTCTTCCACCGGCAACGCCAGCGCTTTCGCGACGGCGTCGATATAGTCGTCCAGGGCTTCAGCCATTTCGCTCCCATTCAATTTTTGCTCGCCTGACCCACTTTTGCGGATCATGCACTAGTGAACCGGCAACGGCGGATGCGGGATCGCCGTCAGCAATTCCTTTGTATAGGCGTCCTGCGGATTGCCCAAGACCTGTTCGGACGGGCCTTGTTCCACAATTCGCCCCGATCGCATCACGATGACACGATCGCACAACAGCCGCACCACATTCAAATCATGGGAGACAAACAGATAACTCATACCCATCGAAGCCTTGAGGTCCTGCAGCAGATTGAGCACCACCGCCTGCACGGAAACGTCGAGCGCCGCGGTCGGCTCGTCGAGGATTACGAGTTTTGGGTGCAACGCAATCGCGCGCGCGATGCCGACGCGGGCCTTCTGGCCGCCGGACAATTGATGCGGAAAGCGATCGAGCAGATTAATGGGGAGACCGACCAGACCGGCGAGTTCCTCGCAACGCGCGCGCAGCGCATCACGTCCCCTGATGTCGCCGAGCTGCATGATCGGGTCGACGATAGCGCGCGCCGCCGTGAACCGCGGATTGAGACTGTCGGTCGGGTCCTGGAACACCATCTGGATGCTCTTGCGCAGCGGCAGCCGTGCGAAGGCGTTGGGCAGCATGGTGCCGATCTCGTCACCATCGAACACGATGCGGCCCGAGGTCTGGTCCAACAGCCGCATCACCATCATCGACGTCGTGGATTTGCCGCAGCCGGATTCACCGACCAGACCGACGCTCTCGCCGTGGCCGACCGTAAAGCTGATGCCGTCGACGGCGCGGAACACTTCGGCCTCGACCGGCGGCTTGCGCGAGAACAGCTTGCCGAGAACGGCCGTCGCACCCTGGCGCGGATATTCCTTCACCAGCTTTTCCACCGTCAGCAGCGGTGTCTTCTCCCTCTCCCCGCCTGCGGGGTCGAGACGAGCGGAGCTTGCTCTTAGAGGGCTGGGGTGAGGGGCTCCCTCGACGAGCGCGACTGGTGGAGAGTCCCCCTCACCCGGATTGCTTCGCAATCCGACCTCTCCCCGCAAGCGGGGCGAGGTTGTAGAAGGCGAGATTGGTGGCAGCGCGGCCGCGTCCTCCTCCGGCAACAGGTCGCGCAAGGAGACGCCGATCCGAGGCGTCGCCCGCATCAGCTTCTTGGTATAGGCATGTTCCGGGTTGGCGAAGATGTCGGCGGATTTCGCGGTCTCGACCACCCGGCCCTTTTCCATGACAACCACGCGGTCGCAATAGGCGGCGGCCAATCCGAGATCATGCGTGATCAGGATGGTCGACATGCCGCGCCGTTTTGTGAGTTCGACGATCAGATCCATCACGGCTTTTTGCGTGGTGACGTCGAGGCCGGTGGTCGGCTCGTCCGCGATCAGGAGCTGCGGATTGCAGGCCAACGCCAGCGCGATCACGACGCGCTGGCACATGCCGCCGGAGAGTTCGAAGGGATAGGCATGATAGCGCTCGCGCGGCCGCGCGATCTTGACCTGCTCCAGCGCCTCGATCGCCTTCTCGCCGCGATCGGCCACCTGGGTCTGCTGCACGTGCTGGCGCAGCACGTCCTCGATCTGGTCGCCTACCTTGCGGATCGGATTGAGCGCCGCACGCGGGTTCTGGAAGATCATCGAGATTTCGCGGCCGCGCAGATCGCGCATCTGGTTTTCGGTTGCCGCCTTGACGTCGATGCCGGAAAACATCACCGAACCCTCGGCGATCTTGCCGGCGCGATCGAGGATTCGCATGACAGCATAGGAGGTCACCGACTTGCCGGAACCGGATTCGCCGACGATGCCAAGCGTCTCGCCCTTGGCGACGGAGATGTTGACGTGCTGCACCGCCTTGACGATGCCGCGCCGCGTGGAGAATTCCACCGTGAGATCGTTGACGTCGAGCAATGGCTGCGCGGTCATGGCTGTCTCCGCACGGGAGGTCTGCTCCCTCGCCCCGTTCTTACGGGGTCGAGACGAGCGAAGCTCGCTCTTAGAGGGTTGGGGTGGGGGGCGCCTATCAGCGAACGCAGGAGAGAGTGGAATGCGCGGAGAGCCCCCCTCACCCGGATCGCAAGTGCGATCCGACCTCTCCCCGCAAGCGCAGGGCTGTCCCGGGAAAAGTCAGACATAGTTGAACCACAGCTGATTAGCAGAGAACTTGGGCCATGGCTTGCTCGGATTGACAGGTGGAGGCTGGTCGATTTCCGCGATGGGCTTTCGCATGA
>JACDAG010000094.1 GCA_013695565.1 Bradyrhizobium sp. | reverse complement strand
TCGTAATTGTTGCGGCTCGCCGGCGTCTGTGCATCTTTTTCGACCGAGCCGAACAGCACCAGCTCTTCGCCGGAATAATTCGGCGTCACCGTAACGCGATGGTTCGACACCGACACGATCAGCCGCTCGGCAGAGGCCGGCGACGCCGCGAGCGCGATACCCAGCGCGAGGCTTGCGAGAATAAGCGAGGCGCGCGCGATCATCCGCCGCCTCCCGTTTCCCGGATGGTGAAGAGATCGCCCGGCCGGATCACCAGTTCGACGGCAAAGCGGATGCCGACGGCGAGCACCAGAAGGCCGAGCAGCAACCGCAGATGTTCGCCGCGGATCTTCTGGCCGGCGCGGGCGCCGAACTGGGCGCCGGTCACGCCGCCGATCATCAGGATCAGCGCCAGCACGGCGTCGACCAGGTGATTGGTCACCGCATGCAAGAGGGTGGCGAACACCATCGTCACCAGCGTCAGCACCATCGAGGTGCCGACCACCGTCGAGGTCGGTACCCGCAGCACATAGATCATCAGCGGCACCAGGATGAAGCCGCCGCCGATGCCCATCACCGCGCCGATGAAGCCGATGATCAGCCCGATCACCACCACGGGAATCACCGACAGATAGATCTTCGAGCGCTTGAAGCGCATTTTCAGCGGCAGCCCGTGGATCCAGCCGTGGCTGCCCGGGCGTCGCACCGTCGCAGCGCCACCACGGCGGGCCCGCAGCAGCGCCCGCAAACCTTCCCAGAACATCAGCCCGCCGACCGAGGTCAGCAGGATCACGTAGGACGTCGCGATCAACAGATCGAGCTGGCCGAGCGAGCGCAGCAGCGTGAAAGTCCAGACGCCGAGCGCGGTGCCGACCGTGCCGCCGCTTAACAAGACCACCGCCAAAATGGGATCGATGGAGCGGCGCCTCCAATAGGATATCGCGCCTGAGAATGACGAGGCCGCGATGTGGCTCGCCACCGAGGCGACCGCGACCGCGGGCGCGATGCCGACAAAGATCAACAGCGGCGTCATCAGGAAGCCGCCGCCGATACCGAACATGCCGGAGACGAAACCAACCGCCGCACCCATCGCCAGGATGAGGAAAACATTGACCGGAATGTCGGCGATTGGAAGGTAGAGCTGCACGCGCGGTCTGCTTCTTGCTGTGTGCCGCTGACCTGGCCGCAAGGCCGCTCAGGGCATGGTTTCGAGCATTTGCCGGCAGTGGAATCCGATTGGCGCGCAAGGGATTGGCGAGGGATTGGCGCGCGCGGACCGGTTGCCGCATCTTTGCATAACCCAGATCAGTGGCAGGGGGGACTAAAGAATGCCCCGGAAGGCAATTTTTTGCCGCATCTGCACACATGCCGGGACGACAGCGATCAGCGCTTCGGAATCGGATCGGTGATGAGGTTCATCGCCAGCGCCTCCTTGGGCGCAAGCCAGCGGATGTCCCTGGTCTCGGACATCGCCTGCACCACCGACGACGAGACCCCCATTTTGGTCATGTAGCCCAGCACCGCGCCGGCGATTTTCTGGGCTTCGGCGACGGGATCATCGATCGCCTTCGTGGTGGTGAAGCGATGCACGCCGAGGCCCGAGCCCGGCACGCCGAAGCGGGTCTTGCCGCCGGCGAAGACAAGCACGCAGGCGCTGGCGCAATGAGAAGGTTTGACGGTGCCCGACGCGTCGGTGATGCCGACCGCGGTCACGAGGCCGCGCGACCGGATGATCTCGCCCATGATCGCGGCTTGATTCAAATCGCCGCCGGGCGAGGACATCAGGATCACGTCGCCGGCGGCAAGCTGCGCTTCGTCGAGCCGGTCGCGGAACCATTTTGCTGCCGCGGCGCCGATCTCGCCCTTGATGAACAATGTACGCCGTCCCTTTGCTCCGCCATCGAGATCGAGCTTGGGGACCACTAAGGATGTGAGACTCGGCGAGACATACTGGTCCTTCCAGTAATCCCAGGCGTCCGGCCGCGAGAGGTCGCGATAGGCGCGAATGCCGATGCCGGATACCAGCAGGACGAAAATCGCAATCGACCAGATCGGCCATTGGGTTCGCACCGCCTGTGGCGGCGGCGGAGGAGCACGAGAAGCAGGAGGACCCCAAGGAGAAGGTGGAGGAGAAGGTGGAGTTGAAGGTGGGGACTGATCGATCAGCCTGCGCGGCGGCGCGACCGAAGGCCCGGTCGGCGACCTCCGGAAACGGCTCTCTCCGTCCTGACCATCTCCTCTGGGCAATCGATCCTCTACGCGCTGCGTCCGGGCTCTGCGGTCCCGCTTGAATGATACGACTTTATCGCTGAGGGATCACTACGACGCCAGATTCTTGATTTGACGCGTTTTCTTGACGCGAATCGGTGTCCACTTCGCTGGAAAACGCTCTACCGGCATCGCGGCGGATTAATGGGCTGCGGCGCGCTTGGTCGAAGCCGATTTGGCCGCGGGTTTGGCTGCGGCCGCCGGGGCGGGCGCCGGATCCCAGCCGCCGGCCGGGGTCGCCACATTGATGGCGGCGTCGGGCTGCGGCTCCGGCGTGAAGGTCTGGATCGCGAGCTTGGCTGCGGCCAGCGACTGGGCGTCGAGGCGCTTGGCGATATCGTCGCGTTTGCGGCCGGAGTCCACGTCGCCCTGGGTGGCCGCGAGGCTGAACCATTTGAAGGATTCGGCGAGGTTCTGTTCGACGCCGATGCCGCGGGCATAGAGGATGCCGAGGTTGAACTGGCTGTCGGCGACGCCGCGATCGGCCGCCTTGCGGAACCATTGCGACGCGCTCTTGTAGTTGGCGCCCTTGCCGCCGCCATCGGCGTCGAGCACGGCCAGATTATGCATCGCCTTGGCGTTGCCGCGTTCGGCCGCCTGCAGATAATAACGCCGCGCGATGTCGATGTCCTTTTTCACGCTCATGCCCTTCTCGTAGAAGGTGCCGAGCCGGAAGATCGCGGGCACCACGCCGGCATTCGCCGCGCGGTCATACCATTTGGCGGCTTCGTCGAGATTGGCCGCAACGCCCTTGCCTTCGGCAAAGCGTACGCCGACCTCATAGGCCGCGGTCGGATCGCCCTTCAGCGCGGCCGTGCGCAGCGCCGGTCCGCCGATGCCGTCGGGCAGTTTCTCGCTCGGCGAGACTTGCACCGATCCAAGCTTGCCGGAGGCCGCCGGCGGGATCGCGCCGGTAATGTCGATCGGATTGACCGACGAAATTACCGCCTGCGGCGGGATCGTAACCTGCGTGATCTGGGGAATCGTCGCCTGCGGGATCGCGACCTGCGCGCTGTCCAGCATGTTCGGCGCCGAACCGATGTTCGATTGGCGGCCGATCGGCGCCGGCGAGATCATCGAGGGCGCAGCCGGTTGCGGCATCGCGGGCTTGGCGCCGTTCTCCATCGGCGCCAGCGCCGGTGCCGGGTCGACGGATTCCATCTGCGGCATTTGCGGCGTGCTGCCGGTGTCGAGCAGCGTCATCGCCATCTTGAAAGTGCCGAGCACGATCACGACCACGCTGGCGCCGACCAGCAGCGAGCGGATCTTGGAAGTGATGTTCGAGGGCTCCTTGTCGCCCGTCTTGCCGATGGCAGTAACCTTGGCGCCGGCCTTCGCAGCCGCCTTCGCCGCTTTCTCGTTGGCGGGAGCGGCAGCAGCAGCCTGCGCGGCGCGGCGCGCGGCGGCGATGAAGCTCGACGAACTGACGGGCTCCTTGGCGGCCGCGGAAATTTCGTTGATCACGCTTTCCGACGCGGCAATCCGCTCGGATGGCGACGAGGTCCGCCCCGTGGGCCGTGTGCCTGGCTCCAGCGGATGATCCGGCGGCAATTCCGGCGCGATCGCGGTGCGTGGCGCCGCGGCATGCGGCTCCAGGATTTCGCTGATGGCGCGCGGCGGCATCGGCGGCGCTACCGGCTCCGCGGCATGGAATTCGCGCGGTGCTGCGGCGAAATGCTCCTGCGCGGCGGCAGGATTCGGCAATTCCGGTTTCGGCAGCGGCACAAAGGCTTGGACCGGCGGCGCAGAGTTCTGAGCCTGCCGCACATAAGCCGGCGGTGCGGAGCTCGGCGGCGGCATCATCGCGCGCGGCGCTTCTTCGCGGGCTTCGAACGCGGCGGGGGCGGGCGCTGCCACGGGCGGCGCGGCGCGAACCGCGCGCAGATCGCCTTCGATCATCGCCAGCCGGTCGACCACATGGCCGAGGGTAGAGTGAACCGTCTCCAGCGAATCCTGGGTGCGGCGGTCGGTTTCCGACTGGCTGAA
>JACDAG010000076.1 GCA_013695565.1 Bradyrhizobium sp. | reverse complement strand
TCGTCACCGGTGGCGGCAAGGGTGGAGTGACCTACTACGAAATGAACGGCCATTGGTACATCGTCGGCCACAACAAATATGGCCAGTCGACCGGTGTAACTCAGGTCAGCTGACGAACACACAGGTTCTGCGACAAAAACGGAAAAGCAAAGGGCAGCCGCGAGGCTGCCCTTTTTGCTATCCCGTTCGCATCCGACGCGGCCGCTCTCGCAAATTACTTCTGCTCGGGCTGGGTCGCGGGGGGGCTCTGTCTTTCGCTCGGGCTCACCCTTGCGATTCCGCACGATGATGGCGTCGCCTTGCTCGGCAATTCCAATGTTTCGGACCACAGCCGGGTTCGGCGCCTGATCAGGCGCCGGAGGGTTCGTCTCGGCGCTGGCGGTGCCGAAGGAAAGAACGACTGCGAGAGCGAGTAGCCTGGTCATTGGCGTCCTCATCGATGTGATGAGTATACCATACGGCGCCAGAATTGGGGGACGTGACGGCGATCACCGTGGGCAGGATCGTCTCGTGCCCGCTCCGGGCATGGCGCATGGCGCCAACAAATCAGGGCCACAGGCTGAATCGAACCCAACGGGTCCGCGCGAAGCGCGGCCCGACGGATCAAGCCGCTGCGGATTGCGGTCCCGGTTGGGCGGCAACCACGCCGGCGCGCCGGACACTCAGAATCTGCCACTTCGACGTATCGAAATAGTCGGCAGCCTTCGTCTCCGCGGCCGCGGCATCCGGTGCCTGAATGGCGGTGTGGAATTTCCTCGCACCGTCGCTCAGCGTCATTCTGAAAACCTGCATTCCCTTAGTCCTCCACCTTCCGAAAAGGTGGAGCGAGCAGTTTTAATTTTTCGTTACCGGGGTTTAGGGGCGCAGGGCTTCGCCCGAGCCTCCGGAAAAATAAACGGCCCCAGCGGGTTTTCACTGGAGCCGTTTTGCACAACACCCTGGGTCATCACACTCGGGGCATTGGATGAACCGTAGTTTCCAATTTTGAAGAAAGCTTGGGGTGATTGGCTAAAAACAGGGGTACCTCAGAGGGGTCGCCTACGTTGGCGGCCTCTTTCATTATAGAACCGGTGCTTTCGCCACCATCGCCGAAGCGCGGTCGCCCCACAGCCTGTTCCCCAGGGAACAGCGCGCCGGCCCGGCTGTAGGTATTCTCCCTTCATCGAACAACGGACGCGATGGTCGCGCCGCTCGAAGCAAAAGGGGAGACACTGCCATGAAGACCGAGATTCAGAACACCAAGACCTGCGCACTCAACGATGCAGAACTCGACATCGTCACCGGTGGCGGCAAGGGTGGAGTGACCTACTACGAAATGAACGGCCATTGGTACATCGTCGGTCACAACAAATACGGCCAGTCGACCGGTGTAACTCAGGTCAGCTGACGAACACACAGGTTCTGCGACGGAACTGAAAATGCAAAGGGCGGCCGCAAGGCCGCCTTTCTGCGATCGCCGTTGGCTGCCTGACGCTGCCGCGTCCACCGCATTCATCTTACGTCTGCCGCTTCTGCTCGCCTATTGCGGGCGGGAGAAATCCAATGAACGCGTGGAGCGAATATCTCAGGGGCCAGGCCGTTATCGCCGACCGGCACTCGAAGGCCATGACGAGCACGGAAACGGTCAGGGAGTTTGCCGATATTGCCGAGAGCTTCCGGCGCGATGCGGACGCCGATGACGCCAATTCCACCTACGGACACTAATCGGTCCTCCGACGGCGGCTCATTGAACCTTTCGTCCCTGCCTTCTGACCTACCTGAGCTGGTGGATTATGAGGGACCAGTAATTAGCGCAACGCCGCTTGAGCATCATTCAGCTCCGGCGGCGTTGTTGTAGGGAACAAAGCCTCTTCAGCCCGGTTCGAAAATGAGAGCAGGCCGCGCCCGCTCATCCCCTGAGAACCCCCGCACAGTCCCCGGTGCGGGTTTTTTTCGCATTTGCCTGACGGATAGTGCATAAGGTCTCATGGCAAAAACAAAAGTAACGTTCAAGACCGTCCGAATTGCAGATGACGACTGGACTATTCAGGCAGACTATCCGGGCAGCGAACCGCGCGAAATCACCGGGCTGACCAGCAAGGCAGATGCTGACGACTGGATGAACGGAAACCGCAAGGTCGCGTGGCTCCGATCTCAAGGTTACGCGAAATAACGGGTAGATTAGCCCGACGGGTCCGCGCAAGGCGCGGCCTGACAGGCTCCGGCACAATCCGCCATTTTGCCGTCGGTTCGGGCGGCGGCTTGCCGTTTCACAGCCTGTTCCCTGGGGAACAGCGCGCCGGCTCGGCAACGGGCATTCTCCCTTCATCGAACAACGGACGCGATGGTCGCGCCGCTCGAAGCAACAGGGGAGACACTGCCATGAAGACCGAGATCCAGAACGCCGATATGCTTGAAACCCGCGTCCTTGCCGACGCCGAGCTCGATGCCGTCACCGGCGGCAAGGTGACCTATTATGAAATGAACGGCCATTGGTACATCGTCGGCCACAACAAATACGGCCAGTCGACCGGTGTGACTCAGGTCAGCTGAACGCCACCGTTCTGACGAAAACCGGAAGTGTACAGGGCGGCCGCACGGCCGCCCTTTCGAATCGACGACCAGCACCGTCATCACAAATCCCGGCCGGCGCTTTTGGCACGCGTCAGCTACTTCGTCGGATTGGGCGGGTGAACCGGCGTCGGACCAGGCGCCGTCGGCTTGATCGACGGTTCAGGCATGGTCGGACTGACGTTCGCGCCGACGCCATTCACCGTGTTGAACGTGGTGCCGGGAGGCGTCTGGGGAGGCCGCCTGTCGACGATCAGGTTGGTGTGGTTCACCAGAAGCAGGGTGGTAATCGACACGGCCGCGATAATCGCGGCAATGATCACAGGTTTTCGCAGGACGATTTCCATACACGTCAACGGCCGTCCTGGCCGCGGAGTTCCGGAGCGGCAAGCGCGGGCCGTTGCGCGAAAGGTCGCAGGCGCGTTAAGGGTTGCTGCATGCGTGCACTTGTGAACACGGGCTGGCGCGCAGTTCGCGTGGTCTGTTATCAACGCGGCTAGCCATCCACCGAGAGCACTGCGAAAGATCATGAGTTTTTTCGAGCGACTGAAGACCGCGGCCTCCGCCGAGTGGCGCGCTTATACCGAACATCCCTTCACCAATGCCATGGCGGACGGTTCGCTTCCCGAGGCGGCGTTCCGTCATTACCTGGTGCAGGACTATCTGTTCCTGATCGAGTTCGCCCGCGCCTATGCGCTCGCCGTCTACAAGTCGCCAACGCTTGCGGACATGCGCGAAGCGGCTGCGGGCATCTCGGCGATTCTCGACGTCGAGATGGACCTGCACATCAAACTCTGCGCCGGTTGGCGGCTGTCTCCTGCCGATCTCGAACACGCGCCGCCGGCGGTCGAGATGCTGGCCTATACGCGCTACGTGCTCGACGCCGGGATGCGCGGCGACCTGCTGTCGCTCAAGGTGGCGCTGGCGCCCTGCGTGATCGGCTACGCCGAGATCGCAACGAGGCTTGCCGCACACCCGCATGCGAACGCGTCCACCAATCCCTATCGCGTCTGGATCGCCGAATATGCCGGGGCGCCCTATCAGGAGGTTGCGGCGAAGGCGCGGGCGCATCTGGAAGCGCTTGCCGATCGATACGCGACGCCGGCCCGCGAGGCCGAGCTGATCGCGATCTTCAGGGAAGCCACCAGGCTGGAAGCCGATTTCTGGGAAATGGGCTGGCGCGTGCGGTAGCCCTACGACCGGAACAGCTTGCCGTCGCGTGCGACGAGTTTCCCATTTTTGTAGACCGACCGCCCGCGGGGAATGGCCACCACCGCTTCCGGCACATGCTGCGCGTTCAGCGTGACAAAATCGGCCTTGTCGCCGACCGCAAGCCCGTAGCCTTCGAGCCGGAGCGCCTTGGCGCCGGCCGCGGTCACGACGTCGAAGGCGATGCTCAATTCGTCGTCGGTGTTGAAGCCTGAACGGTAGCCGATCATGTTGGCGCGGCCCAGCATGTCGCCATCGCCGTAGGGCCACCAGGAGTCGCGGATATTGTCGCTGCCGCCGAAGAGGGTGACGCCGGCCTCGCGCAACAGCGCGACAGGCGGGAAGGGACGGCGGCCGGGCGCGTTGGTCATGATCGCGATGCCGCTTTCCGCCAAAACGCCGCCAACGCGTTTGGCGATGTCCGTGGCGTCATCGCCGAGCGCATAAGCGTGGCTGATGACGACATGGCCTTCCATGCCGAGTGCGCGCGTACGCGCCGCGATCTGCTCGATCTCGAACACGCCGAGCGTCCCGTTGTCGTGCAGGTGGATGTCGACCCCGACGCCACGTTTCTCCGCAATGCCGAACACGACATCGAGATGCTTTTCGACATCGCGATCGAAGCTCGCGGGATCGAGGCCGCCGACGAGATCAGCGCCCATGGCGATCGCTTCATCGAGCAATTCTGCGGTTCCGGGGCTTTGCAGGATGCCGCTCTGCGGAAAGGCGACGAGCTGGATATCGATTATATTCTTGTGGGCCTCGCGCACCGCGAGGATTTTCTCCAGGGTTTTGAGCCCGACGCTGCCGTCCACCGTGACATGGCTGCGCATCTGCGTTGAACCATGGCCGATACAAAGCTCGAGCTGATTTCGGGCGCGAACTTCCACAGGCGCCGCCTCGGCGAAATTCTGCGCCTGGAAGGCGACCCGTTCGTGGACATTGAAGCCATTGGTGTAGGGTTTGTGGGGTTTCCAGGCGTCGCCATAGAAGCTGGTATCGAGGTGGATATGCCCTTCGACAAATCCGGGAACGACCAGCGCGCCGCCGAGATCGCATGTCGGCACACCGGCCGGGATTTGGGTTCCCGCCGGTGAAACGGCAGCGATGCGCCCGTGCGCGACCGCGATATCGTTGATCGCACCGTCAGCGAATTTCGCGTTGGTGAACAGCGTATCGATCGAGTTCAAGCGACGTCTCCCATGGCTATCGGAGTTCATCTTGGCCCCGGGTCTTTGGCAAGGGTTTTGAACCTCGGCGCGCGCTTCCGCACCAAAGGACGGGCACGCCTGTGCCGCTCGAAGAGAGGACGCTGTGACCATGAATGCGCGGGGCAAGACGACAGGACTTATCGTCGCTTTGATGCTGGCGTTCACCGCCTGTTCGGCCGTGGCCGCCCCGCGCGCGTCTGATGACGGGCAGGCACTCGAGAAGATGCGCGCTACGATTGTGGCCAATGCCGAGAAGGCGCTGGCGAAGCAAGGCGGCTCCAAAATTCTGTTCAAGGTCGATAGCGCCGCGTTGCGTGAAGCGGTCGTGACCGAACTGCGCGATGACCTGTATCGGATCGTGCGCGAAGGCCGCATCCCATGCTCCGCGACTTCAAGACCAGGGACCCCTGTGTGGTCCTGAAGGAAGCCGTGATGGAGGGTGACGATATCATCGATGCGGCGCCCAGCTTCGACGCGCGGACCCAGCAGCCGATCGCGACGTTCCGGTTCAATGGGCGCGGCACGAGGCGCTTTGCCGCCATCACGCAGGAGAATGTCGGGCGGCCCTTCGCCATCATTGTCGACGACCAGGTGCTGTCCGCGCCGGTCATTCGGGAGCCGATCCTGGGCGGCTCGGGGCAGATCGCTGGCAACTTCACGATCGAAGACGCCAGCAATGTCGCCACGCTGTTGCGCGCGGGAACGCTGCCCGGGCGCCTGAGCGTCGTCGATCAGCAGGTGGTCGAGCCGGCCGGAAACGCCGGAAAACCATAGGCGGCATCGTCGCATCCGGCGGGACCGGCCGGGCGCTCGCGAGAGTGCCCGAAAAACCCTCTATGTGATTGTAATACCGATTAGATCGTTGTATACCACGGCCGCTCCCTAAAGGGGCTGCCCTCGATTGGCCCTGCTCCGTCGCTCCGTCCCAGATGCGGATCAGGAGCGGAAATTCTCAAGGCCTGGCGCGGGCGAACATCAAAGAAAATCCAGCACAACCGGTGGAAGAGAGAGTAATGGCGCGCAACATTTTGATCCTTGGAGCCTCGTACGGTTCATTGCTGGCGACAAAGCTGCTGATGGCCGGTCACAACGTGACCCTGGTTTGCCGGAACAAGACTGCAGAATTGATCAACCGCGACGGCACCGAAGTTCGCATCAAGCTGCGCGACGAGGCCGTGCACCGGGCGATTTTTTCGCGCGATCTTCCCGGGAAACTGGACGCGGTCACGCCCGGCGACGTCAACCTTTCCCGTTATGATCTGGTCGGCCTTGCGATGCAGGAGCCGCAATACACCAACCACACCATTCGCGTTCTGATGATCAAGATCGCCGAGGCGAAGCTGCCTTGTCTGTCGATCATGAACATGCCGCCTCTGCCCTATCTCAAGCGGATCCCGGCGCTGGGGGATATGGACCTCGAGGAGGCCTACACCAATGCGCAGGTGTGGGAGCGGTTCAAGCCGGGCCTGGTCTCGCTCTGCTCGCCCGATCCGCAGGCCTTCCGCCCACCGGAAGAGGCCGCGAATGTGCTTCATGTCGGCCTGCCGACAAACTTCAAGGCGGCGGCATTTGAAGACGAGAAACACACCCAGCTGCTGCGGGAGCTGGAAGCGGATATCGACGCGGTGAAGCTGGATGGCCACGACGTCCCGGTCAAGCTCAAGGTGTTCGATTCGCTGTTCGTCCCGCTGGCCAAATGGTCGATGCTGCTGACCGGGAATTACCGCTGCATCACGCTGCATGAGCCGCAGGCGATCCGCGACGCGGTGCATGGCGACCTGAAGCTGTCGCGATCGATCTATGAGCATGTCGACGGCATCGCCCGGCGCCTCGGCGCCGATCCGGTGGATCAGGTGCCGTTCGAGAAATATGCCAAGGCCGCGGAAAGCCTGCTCAAGCCCTCATCGGCCGCCCGCGCGGTGGCCGCCGGCGCGCCGTTCATCGAGCGGGTCGACCTCTTGGTGAAGTTGATTTCGCATCAGCTTGGCGCACCCAGTGCCGAGATCGATCGCACGGTCCAGATCGTGGATCAAAAACTGAACGAGAAGATCGTGGCGGGCGGATCCGGCGCGTAACGCTCGTCGCAAGTTCGGGCAGAAAATGGGGAGGCCGCCGACCGGGCAAGGCCTCCCTTTTTGTTGGCAGTGGTTCTCTCTCGTTATCGCAACAGGTCCAAAAGCGGCCTTGTTTTAAGGGAACTACTGGCAGAAGCGGGGGTATGCTGTAGGCAAACCTTGCAATCCCCAAACCTTGCAATCCCTAAGGAGTTTTCAATGCGCATTCTGACTTTGGCGGTCCTGGCGATCCCGGCGATTGCGACGGTTTTGGCAACGCCGCCGGCGCGGGCCCAGACCTATGATCCCCGGTATCCGGTGTGCCTGCAGGTCTATCAGGGCTGGAACGACTATTACTTCGAATGCGGCTACACCTCGATCGCACAGTGCAACGCCTCGGCATCCGGCCGCTCCGCGCAGTGCATCGTCAATCCGTATTACGCGGGCGGGAAACGCCGCGACCAAAGAAAGCGCCGCGACTATTGAGGCGGCCGCTGCGTTACTTCGTGTACCAGTAATGGCCGGTGCAATTGGAGGTCCTCCAGAAGACCAGCACGTCAGGGCCGAACTGTATGCTCACTTCGACCCTGGGAGGGCCATGGTTGCAGCTGCGCCCGCCCGAGATCATGTCGAGTTCGTGTGCCCTGAGCGGGGCGGTTTCGATGGACCTGGATTCCATATGCTGCCTCCTGTCGCGAGACGATGGGATCGGGGATCACGCGCATCGTCAGATAGGGCAGGCTAGGTTCGCGTCGGGCGAACTGCCGTGAGGCAAATCACGGTTTGAAGAATCCGCCCCTCCGCAATCATTCCGGGCCGTGTGATGATCGTCACGGTGATCTCGCTGCGGCGATCGTATGGTCGCGTCATGACGAGCAACAACGCTCTTCACCTCATTCTCAACCGACGGAGAAATGTCATGACCAAGCTCAACACCGAAAACCGTGAACTGGCGATCGAGGAACTGGAAATCGTCGCCGGCGGCGTGACCGAAGGCGGCTGCAT
>JACDAG010000069.1 GCA_013695565.1 Bradyrhizobium sp. | reverse complement strand
CAGCTCACCCTGCTGACGTCGGGTGTGCTGCCGGGACCGGATGGACTGTGCCCGGCACTGGAGCGGCAACCCTTCATGCGCCGCGAGAAGCGCATGCTGGTCGCGGAGGTTTTAATCCATCACCTCGATACGCTGCGGATGCTCTTGGGACCGCTTCGCGTGATGGCGGCGGCGCTGTCGCGCTCGAGCGAACAACTCGTCGGTGAAGATGGCGCGGTGATCCAGCTTCAGGCCGGCAACGGCGCTGGGGTCACGGTGTTTGCGAGCTTTGCCGCGCACGGGCATCCGGCCACCCAGGTCGACCGGCTCGAAATATTGGGCGATCAGGGCGCCATCAAGCTCGACGGGGCACGGCTTACTTGCTCGGGCGTTTCGCCGCAGGAGAGGGATTACGATCTCGCCACCGAATACCAGGGGTCCTATAACCGGACGATTGCGCATTTCGTGCAATCGTTGCGGGACAACACGCCGTTCGAGACCGCGCCGCAGGATAATCTGGAGACGTTGCGACTGGTCGAGGATTGCTATCGGCTGTCGGGCTGGGAGGCTTTGCCATGAAGCCGCAGGAATTGGTCAGCGAAGCGTCCGCGCTGACGCGCGAGGAAGAGCAGGCGGAAGTGATCCGGCGGCTCGAAGAGGACATCATCTTCGGCCGCTTCGCGCCGGGTTCGCGGCTGGTCGAAGACACGCTGATGACGCGTTACCGCGCCAGCCGGCATTTCGTGCGCCAGGGCCTATTCCAGCTCGAACGCCAGGGCATCGTGCTGCGCGAGAAGAACATCGGCGCCACTGTGCGGTTCTATTCGGCCGAGGAAGTGCGCCAGATCTACGAGGTGCGGGAGATGCTGACCCGGCAGGCCGCGCTGATGATCGCCCTGCCCGCGCCGGCCAGCCTGATCGAGCAGCTGAGCGAGTTGCAGCGGCAGTATTGCGCCAAGGCCGACGCGCAAGATCTGCGCGGCATCCATGAGGCCAACGACGCCTTTCACGTCGCGCTGTTTTCCGCTTGCGGCAACCCCTATCTGGTGCAGTCGCTGCAGGACTACATGAACCTCACGCTGCCGATGCGCGCCAAGAATCTGGCCGACAAAGAGGGGCTCGCGCTGTCACGCCGCCAGCACGAACTAATGATCGAGCTGCTGAAAGGTCGCGACAGCTGGGCGCTGGCGCAGCTTTGCGTCGACCACATGCAGTACAGCAAGTCGGACTATCTCGGCCGCATCGCGGGGGACGAGGCCGAAAATTAGATTTCGTCATTCCGGGATGGTCCGTAGGACCAGACCCGGAATCTCGAGATTCCGGGTTCGCGCTGCGCACGCCCCGGAATGACGGTGCCCGTCATTTCCAATCCAATATCCTGCTCTTGTCGCCGTCGAACTCCATGCCGCAGAACGTGCCGCCCTGGTAGAAATCGCTGACGGGATCGGCAGGCATCTTGGCCTGCTCGGCCATCGCGTGCTCGCGGTGATCCTCGCCGCGGCCGGTCGGGCGATAACCGAGATCGTAGGCACGGTGGTTGTCCCACCAGGCGCGCTCGTTGTAGGACGCACCGTAGAAGATCTCGAAGTGGATGTCGGGATGTTCGAGCCCGATCCGGCAGAGCTGCACCAGGTCTTCCGGCTTCAGCCAGATCGCGAGCCGACGGTGGTCCAGCGGCATCTCGCCGAAATTGCCGATGCGCAGGCAGGTCACCCCAAGTCCGTGCTTGTCGGCATAGAGCGAACCAACCGCTTCACCGAACACCTTGCTAACGCCGTAGCGGCTGTCCGGGCGCGCGGTGACGTCGGTGCCGATCCGGTGGTGGCGGGGGTAGAAGCCGACCGCATGGTTGGACGAGGCGAACACCACGCGCTTGACGCCCTTTTTGCGCGCCGCTTCGAACAGATTGTAGCCACCGATGATGTTGGACTGCAGGATCGAATCCCACGGGCCTTCGACCGAATAGCCGCCGAAATGCAGGATGCCGTCGACGCCTTCGCAGATCGCCTCGACTTGCGCAGGATCGGCGAGATCCGCCGCCTTGAATTTCTCGTTCGCGCCGAGGTCTGCTGGCGCCTTCAGGTCGCTCAGCAACAGGTCCGGGTAGATCGGCGGCAACAGCTTGCGCAGGCTGGTGCCGATTCCCCCGGCGGCGCCGGTCATCAATATGCGTGGCATTTCTTCCCTCTTCGTTGCGACCGATTTGCGGTCGCTGGCCGACAATGATAGCAAACCAATCTGCGAGGAAACGCAACAGCAACGAGAACAGCAAATGTCCGAGGCAACATCCCGCGCTGGCTGGCAGCCGGCGACCTATTATCCCGATCCCGCCATCCATGCGCTCGACCCGCGCTTCGAAAAATACTGGCTGAAGCTCTCGGCCGTGGAACGGCTGACCACCGGCCTGCGCTGGGCCGAAGGCCCGGTATGGTTCGGCGATGGGCGCTATCTGTTGTGCAGCGACATTCCCAATAACCGCATCCTCAAATGGGAAGAGGAGACCGGCGCGGTCAGCATCTATCGCAAGCCGTCGAATTTCGCCAACGGCCATACCCGCGACCGCCAGGGCCGGCTGATCGCCTGCGAGCATGGCGGCCGCCGCGTTGTCAGAACTGAGTATGACGGCTCGATTACCGTGCTGATCGATTCCTTCAACGGCAAGCGGCTGAATTCGCCGAACGACGTCGTGGTGAAATCCGACGGCTCGATCTGGTTCACCGATCCGATTTTCGGCCTGCTCGGCAATTATGAGGGCTACAGGGCCGAGCCCGAAATCGACATGAACGTCTACCGCCTCGATGGCGCGACCGGCAAAGCGACCATCGTCGCCGAAGGCATTTTGGGACCCAACGGGCTCTGCTTTTCGCCGGATGAGAAGATTCTCTACGTCGTCGAATCCCGGGGCGTGCCGACCCGCAAGATCCTCGCTTACGACGTCGCGCCCGGCGGCAACACGGTTTCCAACAAGCGCGTGTTCGTCGATGCCGGTCCCGGCACGCCCGACGGCATGCGTTCCGACATCGACGGCAATCTGTGGTGCGGCTGGGGCATGGGCGATCCCGAACTCGACGGCGTCGTGGTGTTTGCGCCCGACGGCGTGATGATCGGCCGTATCGCCCTGCCCGAGCGCTGCGCCAATCTCTGTTTCGGCGGATTGAAGCGCAACCGGCTGTTCATGGCCGCGAGCCAGTCGATCTACGCGCTGTATGTGAACACGCAAGGCGCGCTCGGCGGATAGGTCCCGACCGTCATTGCGAGCGAAGCGAAGCAATCCATCGCGCGGCAAAGCAAGAGTGGATTGCTTCGTCGCTATCGCTCCCTTGCGCAAACGCTTCGCGTTTGTCGCAGGCAATGACGACTACCCAACGCAAAACGCCGGAGCAGTTTCCCGCTCCGGCGCTGCAATTGTGACCTCGACGATTACGCCGCGTTATATCCGGCGACTGCCTTCACTTCGAGATATTCTTCCAGGCCGTACTTGCCCCACTCGCGGCCGTTGCCGGACTGCTTGTAGCCGCCGAACGGCGCGGAGCGGTCGTTGGGAACGCCCTGCAAATTGACGTTGCCGGCGCGGATCTGCTTGCCGACGCGGCGCGCGCTTTCGATGCTGTCACCGGTGACATAACCGGCCAGACCATACGGCGTGTCGTTGGCGATCTTGACCGCTTCGGCTTCGTCCTTGGCGCCGAGGATCGTCAGCACCGGTCCGAAGATTTCCTCCCGCGCGATCGTCATGTCGTTGGTGACGTCGGCGAAGATGGTCGGGCGCACATAGAAGCCCTTGTTGACGCCCTCGGGGAGACCGGGACCGCCGGCCACGAGAGTCGCACCTTCCTCGATGCCCTTGTGGATCAGCGCCTGGATCTTGTCCCACTGGATGCGGGACACGACGGGGCCGATCGTGGTGCCTTCGGCGCGGGGATCGCCCGCCTTGGTCTTGTCGGCGACGCTCTTTGCGATAGCGGCGACTTCCTTCATCTTCGACAGCGGCACGATCATCCGCGACGGCGCATTGCACGACTGTCCGGAGTTGTTGAACATGTGCATGACACCGCCGGTGACGGCCTTGGTGAGGTCGGCACCTTCCAGGATCACGTTCGGCGACTTGCCGCCGAGTTCCTGGCTGACGCGCTTCACGGTCGGAGCGGCGCGCTTGGCGACGTCGACGCCGGCGCGGGTCGAACCGGTGAACGAGATCATGTCGATGTCCGGGTGCTCGCTCATTGCGGCGCCCACCTCGGGGCCGAGGCCGTTGACGAGGTTGAACACACCCTTCGGCACGCCGGCTTCGTGGAGGATTTCCGCGAAAATCAAGGCCGAGGTCGGGGTGAATTCCGACGGCTTCAGGATCATGGTGCAGCCGGCGGCGAGCGCAGGCGCGACCTTGCAGGCGATCTGGTTCAGCGGCCAGTTCCACGGCGTGATCATGCCAATGACGCCGACGGGCTCGCGCACCACCACGGCGGTGCCGATATTTTCCTCGAAATGATAGTTCTTCAGCACTTCCAGCGTGGAAGCGATGTGGCCGAGACCGGCACCGGCCTGCAGACGCTCTGCCATCGGCAGCGGCGCGCCCATTTCGTCGGACACGGCCGCGCCGATATCCTTCATGCGGCCCTTGTAGATTTCGATGATCTTCTCCAAGAGCGCGATGCGCTCCTCGCGGCTGGTCTGCGAGAACGTCACGAAGGCGCGCTTGGCGGCAGCGACGGCCTTGTCGAGATCGGCTTTCGAGCCGAGCGCAATCTCATACATTGCCTCTTCGGTCGCCGGATTGACGACGGGCGTGGACTTCTTGACGGCGGGATCGACCCAGGCACCGTCGATGTAGAATTGCATGCGATTGACCATCGGAAACCTCGTTATTTCACAGGGCGGAAGGATAAAGGGAACGGGGGCGTTCGGCAGGCATCCTTGCACGAAAATCCCGGCAATTGAACCCGCCATATGCGGGTTGCCGCGTTGCGGCAGGCCCCGGATATAAGGTCAGTGGTGTAACGGATGCAAGGCGCCTCTCCCCACCGTCGTCCCTGCGAACGCAGGGACTCACCGCGTAAATCACGCTTTTTGGCACGATGGTAGACACCTTCTAAAATAACGACCGCCGCGGCGTATGGGTCCCTGCGTTCGCATGCGTTCGCAGGGACGACAGATACCGTTACATCCTCTCAGACCGCCATTTTCCGATGCCGGATCGGGGCGCCCACGGTGAGGCTTTCCGCCGCATCGATGATGGCGTTGGCGTCCACGCCGTGGTGGCGGTAGAGGTCGACGATGGTGCCGGTCTGACCGAACTCTTCGACACCCAGCGCCTCCACCCGGTGACCGCGCACGCTGCCGAGCCAGCCCAGTGCGGCCGGATGGCCGTCGATCACGGTGACGA
>JACDAG010000066.1 GCA_013695565.1 Bradyrhizobium sp. | reverse complement strand
GCGCCAGCACGGTCGGGCCGTCGATGCGGTTCAGCGCCAGTTCCCAGCATTCGGTGACTTCGATGGCGTCGCAGGGCCGGAACACGCGCATGTTGGGAATGGCGCGCAGCGCCGCCAGATGCTCGACCGGCTGATGCGTCGGCCCGTCTTCGCCGAGCCCGATCGAATCATGGGTCATGACGTAGACGACGCCCGCGCCCATCAGTGCGGCGAGCCGCATCGCCGGCCGCGCGTAGTCGGTGAACACCAGGAACGTGGCGCCGTTGGGCGCGAAGCCGCCATGCAGGAAGACGCCGTTCATGGCCGCGGCCATGCCGTGCTCGCGGATGCCGTAATGGATGAAGCGGCCCTTCGGCGTCTTGGCGGAAAACGCCACAGCCGATTTCGCCTTGTTGTTGGAGCCGGTGAGATCGGCCGAGCCGGCGAGGAATTCCATCGGCATCGCGCCGGCGATCGCCTCGATCGCCGATTCCGATGATTTCCGGGTCGCGATGTTCTGCGGTGTCTCCAGCAGTTTCTTCTTGTGATCGCGCAGCGCCTTGGCGAGCGAGGCCGGGCGCTCATGGCGCAGCCTGCGCTCCAACTCGGCGCGCTTGCGCGGACCCAATTCGCCAAAACGCGCTTCCCATTCCACGCGCTCGGCAGCACCGCGGCTGCCGGCGGCGCGCCAGCCCTTGAGCACATCGTCAGGCACCGAGAACGGCTCCAGCGAGATGCCGAGCTTTTCTTTGGCGCCCTTCAGTTCTTCGGCGCCGAGCGCCTCGCCATGGGCTTTCGCGGTGCCGGCGCGGGTCGGCGCGCCGAAGCCGATGGTGGTCTTGCAGGCGATCAGCGAGGGCTTGTTGGATTTCTGCGCCCGGGTGATCGCGGCCGCGATCGCCTTGGGATCATGGCCGTCGATCAGTTCGGCCGCCCAGCCGGCGGACTTGAAGCGCTTCACCTGATCGACGGAATCGGCGATCGAGGTCGGGCCGTCGATCGAGATGCCGTTATCGTCATACAGCACGATCAGCTTGTTGAGCTTCCAGTGTCCGGCCATCGCGATCGCTTCCTGCGATACGCCTTCCATCAGGTCGCCGTCGGAGACGAGCACATAGGTGTGGTGGCCGATCACCTTCTTGCCGAACTCGGCGGCGAGCATCTTCTCCGCCAGCGCCATGCCGACGGAGGTCGCGATGCCCTGGCCGAGCGGGCCGGTCGTGGTCTCGATGCCCTTGGTGTGGAAATTCTCGGGGTGACCCGGCGTCAGCGATCCCAGCGCGCGGAAATTCTTGACCTGGTCGAGCGTCATATCCTTGTTGCCGGTGAGGTAGAGCAACGCATAGAGCAGCATCGAGCCGTGCCCGGCCGAGAGAACAAAGCGGTCGCGGTCCGGCCACTTTGGCTCGGCAGCGTCGAATTTCAGGAACTGCGTGAACAGCACGGTCGCGATGTCGGCGGCGCCCATCGGCAAGCCGGGATGGCCGGATTTCGCCTTCTCGACGGCATCCATGGCGAGGCCACGGATCGCATTGGCCATACGGGAGTGATCGACCTGCGTCATGATGAAAATCCGCTTGAAATGAGGGGGTTGGTGATGATCCGCCCGCCGGCGAACTGCAGTGATATTGTGCCCTGTGGCAACAGAACCCAAGAGAAGCCGAGAGAAACCAAGGGGTGGATAGCACCTCAATTCCCCGAGTCCAAGGCAAGGAAACGCCGTTCCGGTGCGAAAAGTTGCTTAAAGCATGACCCGGAAAAGTGGCTACCGGTTTTCCGCAAAGGTCATGCTCGAAAATGACCGGTAGATCGGGATGACGGGTCATCCTGATCTACCGGTGCATAGCTTCGCGCCGGCGTTGCGCTAAGCTCGCTTGCCACGTAAATTTCACCGTGTAACCGCTTGCCGAACCGCAGATTTTGCTGTGCGGCTGGCCTAACCGAAGGTGTGCGCTGTCTCTCATGAGCGATCGTCCTGCCAACGGGGCCGGCAACCCCGAGCCAGCTTTCGCCGATATCGACGCCGCGACCCGGCGGTTGATGGCGGCGCTCGACGCGCTGGAAGCCGCGGCCGAGCGGCGGCGCGATGCGGACCGCGACGAGAATGAACTGGCGAGCCGGATCCAGGCGCTCGGCGCTGACCGCTCTCGCCTCGCCGACGAACTCGACGGCTCATTGGTGAAGACGCGGCGGCTCGAGCGCACCAATCGCGAGATATCGGAAAAACTCGACGCCGCGATCGGCACCATCCGCGCCGTGCTCGCTGCCGGAGAAAAACCATGAGCCACATCAACGTCACCATCAACGGCCGGCAGTACCGCATGGCCTGCGAGGAAGGGCAGGAGGTGCGGCTGCTCAAGCTTGCCGAGAGCCTGGAAGCACGCGTCGAATCGCTGCGCGGCAAGTTCGGCGAGATCGGCGATGCGCGCCTGACCGTGATGGCCGCGCTGACCGTGTGCGACGAACTGCTCGACGCCAACCACCGCATCCGCGCGCTCGAGGAAGAACTCGACGCCCTGCGCAACGTTCGCGTCGCGGCCACCGATCGCGCCCGGGCGACGCAGGCCGCGGTATCCAATGCGCTCAACGCCGCCGCCGACCGTATCGAAAAGACCACGCAGATGCTCAACCGCACCATCGGCGGCGGCGTCGCGATCGGTTGAGGTGTCGCCTGTAGCCGTGCGAACCGTGCTGGCGCGTCCGTCATTGCGAGGAGCAAAGCGACGAAGCAATCCATTCTTCCCCGTGCCGTGCGATGGATTGCTTCGCTTCGCTCGCAATGACGCGACGGGGCAGATGCTCAACCGCACCATCGGCGGCGGCGTCGCGATCGGTTGACGGTTTTCTTATCGCCCCTCGCCGGCAAAGCTTGCGGGCTCGGCCTAACCGGCGGCTTTCCGCCTCACAACCTTGACCAGAGCCTCATCAATCCTGCTCTGCCAACCCGGCCCACCAAGCTTGAAGTGATCGATCACTTCCGGGCTTAGTCGGATAGAGACGGGCTTCTTGGTCGGCGCCTTATTCGGGCCTCGCGCCCTGCGCAGCTCCGGAAAGACCTCATAGAAGGGCCGGGCCTTCGCAAAATCTTCCTTCGTCCACTCCGGATTGTCACTGACTGCGCGCATGTCGCTCGCAGTGTAGCCCTTCTTGGAAGGGCGCTTCTTAGCGGTGGTTTTCTTCATATGCCTTCCTCTCATTGCTGCTGGCGGGGCGCATGCTGATGATGCTGATGGCCTCCTTGCCGTAGTACGCGAAAACGACGCAGATGACTCCGCGGATGTTCATGCCGATGGCGCGGTGGCGATTCCCGAACGCCGGAAGCATAAACGCCTGATCGAAGAACCTCTCATTGAGATCTGCGAAGTTCATCCTGCGCTTGGCGAGATTTGCAAGGCGCTTCGGCTCGTCCCAAACGATTTACATGAATTAAATTGTATATACAAAATAATCCTCCGTCAACGGCGGAGATCAGAGCCGATGATATCAGTGCGATTCCGAGGGACCCCCGGGAGAGGGAGCTTACTCACTCGCTTGTGTATCGAGCGTTAGCGCTGGCGGTTTGCACCTTTAGCCCCTACATTGGGTGGGCGAAGCTGCGTCGCGCGTCAGGAGCCATTATCCCCGGGGCCTTATCGATCCTTCAGGGAACTGTCCCTGGCCGGGTCCGTGGATCCGGTCA
>JACDAG010000050.1 GCA_013695565.1 Bradyrhizobium sp. | reverse complement strand
GGTCTTCTGCACGCGCGCCGAAGCGAGCTGGCTGATATGGACGAGGCCGTCCTTGGCGCCGAAGAAGTTCACGAACGCGCCGAACTCCATCACCTTGACCACGGTGCCTTCGTAGATCTGGCCGATCTCCGGATCGGAGGCGATCGACTTGATCCACTTGATCGCGGCCTTCATCGCCTCGCCGTCGTTGGAGGCGACCTTCACGGTGCCGTCGTCCTCGATGTTGACCTTGGCGCCGGTCTTCTCGACGATCTCGCGGATCACCTTGCCGCCGGTGCCGATCACTTCACGGATCTTGTCGGTCGGGATCTTGAAGGTCTCGATGCGCGGCGCGTATTCGCCGAGCTCGGCGCGCGCATTGGTGAGCGCCTTCGACATTTCGCCGAGGATGTGGATACGCCCATCCTTGGCCTGGCCGAGTGCGACCTTCATGATCTCCTCGGTGATGCCTTCGATCTTGATGTCCATCTGCAGCGAGGTGATGCCCTGGTCGGTACCGGCCACCTTGAAGTCCATGTCGCCGAGATGATCCTCGTCGCCGAGAATGTCGGACAGGACCGCAAAGCGTTCGCCTTCCAGGATCAGGCCCATCGCGATACCCGCGGTCGGCCGCTTCAAGGGAACGCCCGCATCCATCAGCGCCAGCGAAGCGCCGCAGACCGACGCCATCGACGACGATCCGTTGGATTCGGTGATCTCGGAAACCACGCGCACCGTGTAGGGGAATTCGTGGTGCGGCGGCAGGACCGGATGGATTGCGCGCCAGGCGAGCTTGCCGTGGCCGATTTCGCGGCGCTTGGTGCCGCCGAGGCGTCCGGTTTCACCGACCGAGTAGGGAGGGAAGTTGTAGTGCAGCAGGAACTGCTCCTTGTAGGTTCCTGACAGCGAGTCGATGTACTGCTCGTCCTCGCCGGTGCCGAGCGTGGTCACGACCATCGCCTGGGTTTCACCGCGGGTGAACAGCGCCGAACCGTGGGCGCGGGGCAGCACGCCGACTTCGGCGATGATGCTGCGCACGGTCTTGGAATCGCGGCCGTCGATGCGCTTGCCGGTGTCGAGGATGTTCCAGCGCACGATCTTGGATTCGAGTTCTTTGAACACGGCGGCGATGCGCAGCTTGTTGTGGGGTGACTCCTGCCCTTCCGGGAAGTAGTGCGCCATCACCATTTCTTTGCACTTGCCGACCGCGGCGTAACGATCCTGCTTGATCGGGATCGCATAGGCGGAGCGCAGCTCCTGTTCGATCAGGCCGAGCATTTCCTTCTCGATCGCGCTGTCGTCGATGACCTTGACTTCGCGCGGCTCCTTGGCGGCCTTCTCGGCGAGTTCGATGATCGCCTTGATCACCGGCTGGAAATGCCGGTGTCCGAACATCACGGCGCCGAGCATGATGTCTTCGTTGAGCTCCTTGGCTTCCGATTCCACCATCAGCACGGCGTCGCCGGTGCCGGCGACGACGAGATCAAGCTGGGTCTCGAGCATTTCGTCGAGCGTCGGGTTGAGCACGTATTCGTCATTGGCGAAGCCGACACGGGCCGCGCCGATCGGGCCCTTGAACGGGGCGCCGGAGATCGTCAGCGCTGCGGAGGCGGCGACCAGCGCCAGAATGTCGGGGTCGTTCTCCATGTCATGCGATAGCACGGTGACGATGACCTGGGTTTCATTGCGCCAGCCGTCGACGAACAGCGGACGGATCGGACGGTCGATCAGGCGGGAGACCAGCGTCTCCTTTTCGGTCGGCCGGCCCTCGCGCTTGAAATAACCGCCGGGAATGCGGCCGGCGGCGTAGGTCTTTTCCTGGTAGTCGACGGTCAGCGGCAGGAAGTCGACGCCTTCGCGCGGATTCTTCGCGGCGACCACGGTCGCAAGCACGATGGTCTCGCCATAGGTCGCGAGCACGGCACCATCGGCCTGACGGGCGATCTTGCCGGTTTCAAGCTTGAGGGGACGTCCACCCCAGTCGATTTCGACTGAATGCTTATTGAACATTTCGATTTCTTTCATGGTTTCGCGAAAGCAGGGACGCCTGAAACACAAAGACCATGCGCAAGATTGCGAGACACTGATCGCAACAAGTGATCAGCATCCGGCGATCCTGCCATGGTCTTTATATTTCGGATGGCGTCCATCCTCTCGGTAGTCCGGGCACCTTGCCCTGCCCAGCGGCCGGATTGCTGCTGGACGTCTATAGGCATGAGTTTCTTCATGCCCTTGCGCATGATCGTCTCCGAAAATTCAGAGTCCGGACTCACCGGAAGATCATGCGAAAACGCGCGCAACGGGCGCGCGCGTACTCTGGGATCAACGACGAATGTTGTGCTTTTCAAGCAGCGCCTTGTAGCGCACCTCGTCCTTCCGCTTGATGTAATCAAGCAGGGAACGGCGCGTGGCGACCATCTTCAAAAGGCCCCGGCGCGAATGATTGTCCTTCACGTGGGATTTGAAGTGCCCGGTGAGGTTGTTGATGCGTTCCGAAAGGATCGCAACCTGGACCTCGGGCGAGCCGGTGTCGCCGGCCTTGTTGGCATTCGTCTTGATGACTTCCGCTTTGCGTTCGGCGGTAATCGACATCGTCAAACTTTCTCATCGTTACGACCGGAACTGGCAGTCAGTCCGGTCAGGTTGAACACACGCTTGGGGATGAGTTCGCCATTGCCAATTTCGGCGAGGGCCAGAAGCCGGCCTGCCACCGTGACATAGACTGTGCCGCTACAATTGGGCGCATCCCGTCCGCGCAACAAAACGGCCTGGCCCCGGTGGAGCCTTGCCGCATCAGCCCGTGTGACGGCCAGTGCCGGGATGTCGTCCAGCGCGGTCTCAACGGGCAAAAGCGCGTCGGCGAGGCTGCCCTCGCC
>JACDAG010000048.1 GCA_013695565.1 Bradyrhizobium sp. | reverse complement strand
GAGCTGCGCCTGCTTGACGTTGCCGATCCGGCCCTCGCGCAGCCAGGCGGCGGCGTCGCGATAATAGCTGCGAAAGCGCCAGTTCTCGTGCACCATCAGGCGCGTCAGATCCCTGACCTCGGCGGCGAGGTCGGTCGCCTGCTGCAGGTTCGGCGCGAGCGGCTTCTGGCACAGCACCGGCAGGCGCTTGCTTGCCGCGAGCCGCACCAGCGGCGCGTGCATCGCGCGCGGCGCGGCGATATCAATAGCGTCGAATTCGCCGGCCGCCAGCATCGCTTCGGCGCTGGCATAGGTGTTGGGTATTCCGAACTCGGTCGCACGGCGCGCGGCGTTGTCGGCTGAGGGATCGGCGACCGCCACGACGCGCGCCTGATCTGCTATACTGGCCCACGCGATCAGATGATGGCGGCTCACCATGCCGGCGCCGACCAGGCCAATGCGCAACGGCTTGTTCATGGATGCTCGCTTCCGATCATCGCCGGAAATCAACACGCAGGATGCTTATTGTCAATAATACTGCAGCACTGGTGGCAAAAAGCCGCAATTTTTGCCGTAATATCAAATATTGACAATAATTCTGCGGCCTCCTTTAGTGCGGACGCAGAGCGACAGGGAAATAACAAGATGGCCGACGATGGACTGCGCAAGGGACTCGCAAGTTATGGCGATGCTGGCTTCTCGCTGTTCCTGCGCAAGGCTTTCATCAAGGCGATGGGTTATTCCGACGACGCGCTCAATCGCCCGATCGTCGGCATCACCAATACCTACAGCGACTACAATCCCTGCCATGGCAATGTGCCGCAGATCATCGAGGCGGTGAAGCGCGGTGTGATGCTGACCGGCGCGATGCCGATGGTATTCCCGACCATCTCGATCGCCGAAAGTTTCTCGCATCCGACGTCGATGTATCTGCGCAATCTGATGGCGATGGATACCGAGGAGATGATCCGAGCCCAGCCGATGGATGCCATTGTGGTGATCGGCGGCTGTGACAAGACCTTGCCGGCGCAGATCATGGCCGCGGTCAGCGCGGACCTTCCGACCGTCGTTATTCCCGTAGGACCCATGGTAGTCGGGCATCACAAGGGCGAGGTGCTGGGCGCCTGCACCGATTGCCGGCGGCTGTGGGGCAAATACCGCGCCGGCGAAATTGACGATGTCGAGATCGAAGCCGTCAACGGCCGGCTGGCACCATCGGTGGGTACCTGCATGGTGATGGGTACGGCGTCCACGATGGCGTGCATCACCGAAGCGCTGGGCCTGTCGCTGCCGATGAGCGCCACGATCCCGGCACCACACGCCGAGCGTTTTCGTTCGGCGGAGGCGAGCGGCAAGGTCGCCGCCGCGCTGGCCAAGGCAAAGGGGCCCCGGCCGAGCGAATTTCTGACCGCCTCCTCGTTCCGCAATGCCCAGGTCGTGCTGCAGGCGATCGGCGGCTCGACCAACGGCCTCATTCATCTGACCGCGATCGCCAACCGCACCAAGCACCGCATCAATCTCGAAGGCTTCGACAAGCTCGGTCGCGAAGTGCCTGTGCTGATCGACCTGAAGCCGTCGGGCGAGCATTACATGGAGCACTTCCATCATGCCGGCGGCCTGCCGAAGCTGATGGCGCAACTCGGCGATCTCATCGATCTCGATGCCAGGACCATCACCGGCGCGACACTGCGCGACGTTGTGGCTGATGCCGAGGAAGTGCCGGGGCAGGATGCGATCCGCCCCCGCAGCAATCCGATCAAGCCGGAGGGCGCAATGGCGGTGCTGCACGGCAACCTCGCGCCGCGCGGCGCCGTGATCAAGCATTCGGCGGCGAGCCCCAAGCTGCTGCAGCATACCGGCCGCGCCGTGGTGTTCGAGTCGGTCGAAGACATGACGCTGCGGGTCGATGATCCCGCGCTCGACGTCAATGCCGACGACGTGCTGGTGCTGCGTAACGCCGGGCCGAAGGGCGCGCCGGGCATGCCGGAAGCGGGCTATCTGCCGATCCCGAAGAAACTCGGGCGCGCGGGCGTCAAGGATATGGTGCGGATTTCGGACGCGCGCATGAGCGGTACCGCGTTCGGCACCATCGTGCTGCACATCACGCCGGAATCCGCCGTCGGCGGCCCGCTGGCGCTGGTGAAGAACGGCGACATGATCAAGCTCGATGTCGCCAATCGCAGCATCGATCTGCTGGTCGATGCTGCGGAGCTCGAAAAACGCCAAGCCGCGCTGGCGCCTCCAACGACGCCCGATTGGGCCAAACGCGGTTATGCCCACCTGTTCAACGAGACCATTCTGCAGGCCGACGAAGGCTGCGATTTCGATTTCATGCGCGGCGAGGGGAAGGGTTAAGGGGCTGCTTGGTCGCTAGTGCAGTGAATCTTACTGCTGAAGCCAATCCCGTGATGTCCGCTTCCAAGTGTAGAGCGGATGTTGCAAGCCAAAGCCATCAGGTCCGCTAGTGACCCAAAACGGACCTTTAGGTCGCTGCGTGGGTAGGTACCAGCTGAATTCGAACGGGCGAATGCAGTTTTCTCCCTCGACTCGCGAT
>JACDAG010000018.1 GCA_013695565.1 Bradyrhizobium sp. | reverse complement strand
CGCGAGGGCGCGGCACTTCCGGAAATCACCGGCGACCCGCCACCGTTTTGTTCCAGCATCCTGATCGCTTCGTCCGGGGTCGGCATATCAGCGACATAGGCGATGCGCACCAGCACCATTTCGGCGGCAGCGGCCGGCCGCGTCGCAGTCTGCACTTCGGTGATGCCCTTGAGGAGCATCTGCCACATCCGCGACAGCACCCGCATCGAAATCTTGGCGGCAAAGTCACGCGCGCGCACGCGCTCGGTCTCGCCATAGGCGACATTGTCGGCAGTGGCCGGTACCACCTTCACGCGGGTGACGAAATTGACGAACTCGGCCAGATCGGACAGCACCACGACCGGGTCGGCGCCGACATCATATTGCTCGCGAAATTCCTTGAAGGCGCTGGCGATATCGCCGCGCGCCAGCGATTCAAAGAGATCAATGACCCGGGTGCGATCAGCAAGGCCAAGCATCTGCCGCACCGCATCGGCGCGAACGTTGCCGGCGGCATGCGCGATCGCCTGATCGAACAGCGACAGCGAATCGCGCACCGAGCCTTCGGCGGCGCGCGCAATGATGCCGAGCGCTTCCGCCTCGACCTCGACGCCTTCCCTGGTCGCGATGTTGGAGAGATGCTCCATCAGCACGTCGGCCTCGACCCGGCGGAGATCAAAACGCTGGCAGCGCGACAGCACCGTCACCGGCACTTTTCGGATTTCGGTGGTCGCGAACACGAATTTGGCGTGCTCCGGCGGCTCCTCCAGCGTCTTCAGGAACGCATTGAAGGCCGCCGTCGACAGCATGTGGACTTCGTCGATGATGTAGACCTTGTAGCGGGCGCTGGCGGGCGCATAGCGCACGCTGTCATTGATCTGGCGGACGTCGTCGACGCCGGTATGGGAGGCGGCGTCCATTTCCAGCACGTCCATGTGCCGGCTTTCCATGATCGCCTGGCAATGCACGCCCGGCGTCGGCATGTGGATGGTCGGCCCCTTCACCGAGCCGTCAGCCAGTTCGTAATTCAGCGCACGGGCGAGGATCCGCGCCGTGGTGGTTTTGCCGACCCCGCGCACCCCGGTCAAAATCCAGGCCTGCGGAATGCGCCCGGTTTCGAACGCATTCGAAACGGTGCGGACCATGGCCTCCTGGCCGATCAAATCCTCGAAACTGGAGGGGCGGTATTTGCGCGCCAGAACCCGATAGTGTTTCCCAGCCTCAGGTGCGTCACCGAGCGCGAAGCCGCCCTGATTGGCGCTGTCTGATTTGGCTTGATCAGGCTTTTCTTTGGGAGCGCCAGCATCACTCATCGGTCGATCCGCAATTGATTGTCTTTCAAGGCCGGCTTGCGGAACGGAGGCTCATTTGCGCGTATTCTGATCGCAAAACCGGTGCCGACTTTTGCGGAATACGCGTTTCAAGCGCCAAAGGCGGGTCTCGCCGCTTTCAGCGCGATTCGCTCGAAAAACAGGTAGGAGACTGACGAGCGACCCGATCCGGACCTCGTTAGGGCTGCTTCCTTCCGGACCTGACCCGGTTGGCGAGTGGCTCGTCCACCGCCAATCTCCCGGCCCTTATTTGGGGCCAAAAGGGCCGGAAAGCAAGCGGGGTGTCGACTGTCATACCCCGCGAAAGCGGGGTATCCAGTAAGCTCCGGCCGGAGATGGACCCGAATGGCCTCGGCGTACTGGATCATCCGCTTTCGCGGATGATGACACCTTGATAAGAAGCCAGACCGGTGCCCACAGAAGGCGCTTTATAAGCCCGAGACGCATCGGGTATTCGGGAACCCTCATGTCCGACGCCGCCTGGTCGCTGCACTCCCAACTCAAGAAAGACACCATCGACATCGGCGACCTGCCGCTGTGCCGGGTGCTGGTCATCAAGGACGCGCATTATCCGTGGCTGCTGCTGGTGCCGCGCCGCGAGGGGGCGGTGGAGATCATCGATCTCGACGAGGTCGAGCAGGCGCAGCTGATGACGGAAGTCTCGCGCGTCGCCCGCGCCGTCAAAGAGATCACCCAATGCGACAAGCTCAATATTGCGGCACTGGGCAATCTGGTGCCGCAGCTGCATGTTCACGTCATCGCGCGCCGCACCAGCGACGCGGCCTGGCCGCGGCCGGTGTGGGGCGTGATGCCGCCACTGGCGCATGACGCCGAGGAAGTCCAGAATTTCATCAGCGCGCTCCGCCGCAAGATTTGGCTAGGTTGAATTCATGTCCATTTTCGATTCGTTTCCGCTCGGCAAGCCGGCTTTCGTTACCGACATTCTCGACCGCGCCGCGCATCTGCGCGGCAATGACGAGAAACTGTTCGCGCTGGAGGGCCACCGCGACGCCCGCGCCTATGTGATCTATCGCGACTCGCTGGTGGTGCGGCAGGAGGCCGGAGGATCACGCGCCCTGCTCCGCGTCGACGAGGCCGTGAAACTGGGCGCCAATCCCGGCACAATCTTTTTGGGGCTGCGCGACGGCGCGCCGGTTTTCGGCATGGGCATCGCGGCGCCGGCGGTGGAAAAGCTGCTGGGCCGCGACGACGTCGCCGTCACCGAACTGCGCGGCATGGTGATGCAGGGCGCGGTGCCGACCGAACAGCTCTCGGCGATCGCGATGGCCAAATCGATGGTGACTTGGCATCAGCGCCATGGCTATTGCGCCAATTGCGGCACCCGCACCGCGATGAAGGAGGGCGGCTGGAAGCGCGACTGCCCGAATTGCAAGGTCGAGCATTTTCCGCGCACCGATCCGGTCGTGATCATGCTGGTCACCCATGGCGACAGATGCCTGCTGGGGCGGCAGAAGCAATTTCTGCCGGGGATGTGGTCGTGCCTCGCGGGATTCGTCGAGGCCGCCGAAACCATCGAGGACGCGGTCCGCCGCGAGATTTTCGAGGAATCCGGGATTCACTGCACCGACGTAACCTATTACATGACGCAGCCGTGGCCCTACCCGTCGTCGCTGATGATCGGATGCGCGGCGCGCGCAACCTCGGACGAAATCGTGGTCGACAAGGCCGAACTGGAGGATGCGCGCTGGTTCACGCGCGACGAAGTGACCCTGATGCACAGCCGCACCCATCCCGACGGCATGTTTGCCGCGCATCCGTTCGCGATCGCGCATCATTTGATCGGACGCTGGGTGCATGGGGGAACCGACGCGAGTGCATAGCGGGAACCGTTCGATGGGCCAATCGATTAACTCCGGACTTCCTTGCTCTTCCGGGTTCCGGCACACGGCGGAACCCGCATGACGGATCCCCGGATGAACTTTCACGAAAAAGCGCCGAAAATCCCGCCGCGCATCCTGTGCATCGGCATGCCCGTGCGCGACCTGACGTTTCGCGTGCCCGGCGTTCCCGCGCGCGGCTCCAAGGAAAACGCCACCCATTTCGATGAGATCTGCGGCGGCAATGCGCTGAATGCCGCGATCGGAATCGTGCGACTCGGCGGACGCGCCTCGGTCTGCGGGCCGATGGGCGACATCAAGGAAACCTCGAGCCGTTTCATTTTCGAGAAGCTCGCCAATGAAGGCATCGAGACCAACCACCTCGTGCGTATGCCGGGCCTGGTGACGCCGATCTCGGCCGTCATGGTCGATCCGACCGGCGAGCGCACCATCGTGACCTTCCGCGATCCGGAGCTGTGGAAGGTGCGTTTGCCCGACACCGAGACGCTGCTGGACGACTGCGCCGCGATCCTGACCGAGAGCCGTTGCGCGGAGTTCTGCACGGATCTGTGCGCCGAGGCGCAAAAGCGCGGCATCCCCGTCATTGTCGACGTCGATCGTGCGATGTCGTTGCGTGAAGGTCTGCTCAATGCGTCCTCGCATCTGGTGTTCTCGAGCGAGCCGCTGCAGGAGACCGCAGGCGTTACCGACGACGCCCAGGCGCTGAAGAAGATCGCCAAATTGACCCCGTCGTTCCTGGCGGGAACCCGCGGTGCACGCGGCACGATCTGGCTCGACGAGCAGCAGGCGATCCAGGAGACCCCGGCCTTCCCCGTCCACACTGTCGACACGCTGGGCGCCGGCGACGTGTTCCATGGTGCCTTCGCGCTCGCGATTACCGAGGGACAGGAATTGCGGCAGGCGCTTCGGTTCGCCTCGGCCGCCGCGGCGCTGAAATGCACCCGCCATGGCGGCGCCTTTGCTGCCCCGCAACGTGTTGAAGTTGAAGAGCTTTTGAAGCAAGGCTTGGGCGCCAGCGCGGCCTCGCCTCGCCAATAATTGGGCTTGATATAGAAGAATTTTCTATATATGAGGGATGAAATCCTTCTCTATGGAACATTTTTCTCATGTCCGACCTCGCCATTCAGCTTCCCGACGCCAACCGCCGGCTCGACGCCATCGACCGCAAAATCCTGACCGTGTTGCAGGAGGACGCCTCGCTCTCCGTGGCCGAAATCGGCGACCGGGTCGGGCTGTCCTCGACACCGTGCTGGAAGCGCATCCAGCGGCTGGAAGCCGACGGGGTGATCCTGCGCCGGGTCGCGCTGGTCGATCAGAACAAGATCGGGCTCGGCATTTCCGTGTTCGTCTCGGTCGAGAGCTCCGACCATTCCGAGGCCTGGCTGAAGACCTTCGCCAGCGCCGTCAGCGCCATGCCCGAGGTGATGGAATTCTACCGGATGGCGGGCGATGTCGATTACATGCTGCGCGTCGTGGTCGCCGACATGGCGAGCTATGACGTGTTCTACAAGAAGCTGATCAGCGCCGTGCCGCTGAAGAACGTCACCTCGCGCTTTGCGATGGAGAAGATCAAGTCGGTCACCGCGCTGCCGGTGCCGGCGGCCTGATCGGATCTCGACGTCGCGTTCTCCCCAAACGCCTGATCGCTCAGTATATTTACGGAGAATTAGCTTCGTCCTCCTAGTGTCGCGGCATGGAGCGGGGACGAATCATCTCGACGTCGCGATGGCCCGCCTGGCTTAACGCTGCCGCGTTACTGCTCGCGAGTTCGATAGCGATCGCAGCACGTCACTCCAAGTCCGCCCGGGGGCCGAAATCGTAGCCGTGGTTTTTCCGCCATGGTGGAGCGCCCAGGAAGTTTTTCTCGCCGCCGCATCCGCCAACGCCGCCATCGTCAGGATGACGGCGCTTCCTCCACTACTGTTAGGGCGGCCAGATGATTTGAACGGATTGGCGCGGCTGCGCCAGGCCGGCGTCTGGCTGACCATGGATCCGCAGGCGATAGCCGCCTGCCTTGCAAAATAGCACGACCGAATTTTAGATTGTTATTAGGGGACTGGGAATGACCGCCGAAAGCCATGATCTGAGAATCGTACGCGAGACCACCAGCAAGGCGTTGCTTGCCGTGCTGTGGCTGCATGTTCCGATCGCCGTCATCATCGGGATGGCGCGCGGCGGCGATTGGCTGATGCCCGCAGGCCTGATGGCGGCGATGGCGATGGCCGCCACCGTGTCGTGGCGCACGGCGGGCAACGGGCTTTCGACCCGCATGGTCTTTGCAGTCGCCCTGATGGGTGGCGTTTCGGTGATCACCTTCCAGCTCTCAGGGCACGCCTGGCAGGCTGACGTGCACATGTACTACATCGTCGGGCTGGCATGTCTCGTCGCCTATTGCGATTACCGTCCTATCCTCATCGGTGCTGCCGCGGTCGCGCTGCATCACCTGGTGTTAAACTTCATACTTCCCGCCGCGGTTTATCCCGGCGGGTCCGATTTTGGCCGCGTCGTGCTACACGCCGTCATTCTCCTGATCGAGGCCGGCGTGCTGAGCTGGCTCGCCCTGAAGCTGTCGCATCTGTTCGAGACGACCGCGCAGAAGACCGCAGAAGCCGAAGCGGCGCGCGCGGCCGAAGCCCGTGCCACGATCGATCATTTGGCCGCCGAACAGCAGGCCAAGCAGGATCGGGACGCGGCCCGACGCGAACTCGCCATTGGTTTCGAGCGAAAGATCGGCAGCATCGTCGAGGCGGTTGCGATAGCCGCCAGCGAAATGCAAGGCCTGTCCACCTCGATGAGCAACAGCAACGCGGAAACCACGCGGCAGACCGCCGAGGCGGCCGCCGCCTCCACCCAAGCATCGTCGAATGTGGGAACGGTGGCGTCGGCGACCGAAGAGCTCACAGCATCGATCAACAGTATCGCCCAGCAGGTGACGCGCTCGGCCGAGATCGCCAACAAAGCGGCCGAAGAGGCGCGCCGTA
The DNA here is from genome assembly GCA_013695565.1 of Bradyrhizobium sp. Classification (GTDB taxonomy): domain Bacteria; phylum Pseudomonadota; class Alphaproteobacteria; order Rhizobiales; family Xanthobacteraceae; genus Bradyrhizobium. Next base: position 3,118 of record JACDAG010000018.1, on the reverse strand, counting down.
CCAACGCCGTGGTCGAGGGACTTGCCGCCGGCACCCAAAAGATCGGCGAAGTGGTGACGCTGATCCAGAGCATCGCCAGCCAGACCAATTTGCTGGCGCTGAACGCCACGATCGAAGCAGCCCGTGCCGGCGAACATGGCAGGGGATTTGCGGTGGTGGCGAGCGAAGTCAAGGCGCTGGCCAATCAGACCGCGAAAGCGACGGAAGAAATTTCCGCGCAGATACAGGACATCCAGGCCGCCACCGGCCAGGCTGTCAGCGCCATCCAGGCGATCGGCGGCACCATCGCCGAGATCGACGAAATCTCCAACGAAATCGCCGCCGCCGTCGATCAGCAGGGCGCAGCGACACGGGAAATCGCGGGCAACGTGCAGCAGGCGGCCGACGGCACCCGGGACGTCAACAACAACATCCTCAGCGTCGGTCGTGCTTCGGAACAAGCCGGTCAGGCGACATCGAAGCTCCTCGATGCGGCAAACGGCCTGTCGTCGCAGTCCGACCGGCTGAAGTCCGAGGTCGGCAGCTTCCTCGGTTCGCTGCACGTGGCGTAGTTATATTAGCTGTCGTCACCCGTTCGACCGGGTGACCCAGTATTCCACTGATGATAGTTCGAGAAGCCGCAGCGTACTGGATACCCCGCTTTCGCGGGGTACGACAGCTTTGGGCGGGGCGAGGTAAAACCCCTCAAATTTTCTGATTGTACTCGCCGACTTCCGGATGGGTGCGCAGCACCACATTCATCGCCTCGAACATGTCGTGCATCCGCTGCTCGGCAACCGGACTCTCAACCACCACGACCAGCTCAGGCTTGTTGGAGGACGCCCGCACCAGGCCCCAGCTGCCGTCTTCGACCGTCACGCGCACGCCGTTGACGGTGACGAGATCGCGGATTGGCTGGCCGGCGACCTTCTCGCCCTTTTTCTGCAACGCTTCGAAATGCTTCACCACGGCATCGACGACGCCGTATTTGGTCTCGTCGGCACAATGCGGCGACATCGTCGGCGACGACCAGGTCTTCGGCAGCGCGTCTTTCAGATCCGCCATCGTCTTGCCGGTGGCGCGGTCGAGCATCTCGCAGATTGCGATCGCCGAGACCAGGCCGTCGTCATAGCCGCGTCCGAACGGCTTATTGAAGAAGAAGTGCCCGGATTTTTCAAAACCCGCCAGCGCGCCGAGTTCATTGGTGCGGCGCTTCATGTAGGAATGGCCGGTCTTCCAATATTGGGTTTTGGCGCCCTGCTTCTGCAGCACGGGATCGGTCACGAAAAGCCCGGTGGATTTCACGTCGACCACGAACAGCGCATCCTTGTGGATCGCCGACATATCGCGCGCCAGCATCACGCCGACCTTGTCGGCAAAGATCTCCTCACCGGTATTGTCGACCACGCCGCAACGATCGCCGTCGCCGTCGAAGCCGAGGCCGACATCGGCCTTGTGCTTCAGCACTTCGTCGCGGATCGCGTGCAGCATCTCCATGTCTTCGGGATTCGGATTGTATTTCGGAAAGGTGTAATCGAGCTCGGTATCGAGCGGAATCACCTCGCAGCCGATCGCTTGCATCACCTGCGGCGCGAACGCGCCGGCGGTACCGTTGCCGCAGGCGACCACAACTTTCAGCTTGCGCTTCAGCTTCGGACGCCCGGTGAGATCGGCGATATAGCGCGCCGGAAAATTCTCGTGGAATTGATAGGAGCCGCCGGCCTTGTTCCTGAAATCGGCGTTGAGCACGATTTCCTTCAGCCGCGTCATCTCGTCGGGGCCGAAGGTCAGCGGCCGGTTGGCGCCCATCTTGACGCCGGTCCAGCCATTGTCGTTATGCGAAGCGGTGACCATCGCGACGCAGGGCACGTCGAGGTCGAACTGGGCGAAATAGGCCATCGGCGTTACGGCAAGCCCGATGTCGTGCACCTTGCAACCCGACGCCATCAGACCCGAAATCAGCGCGTATTTGATCGAGGCCGAATAGCCGCGGAAGTCGTGTCCGGTGACGATTTCCTGCTTGACGCCGCGTTCCGCGATCAGCGCACCGAGCCCCATGCCCAGCGCCTGAATGCCCATCAGGTTGATTTCCTTGTTGAACAGCCAGCGCGCGTCATATTCGCGAAAGCCCGTGGCCTTCACCATCGGCTCGGATTCGAAGGCATAGGTATTCGGAACCAGCACGGATTTCGGCTTTGGAAACATGGGAAATGGCCTCTTGGGAGTGCAGAAGGAGCAATGCCGCAGGCTTAGCGAAAGCTCAGCCGCAGCGGAAGGCGGGATGAGCGCCTTTTGCCGATTAATTGCGGCGGATTTGGCGGCGGAATTGCCTGGAGCTTCAGCTCTGACTGCATCAGAACTGAAGCTCTAAATTCCTGTTTTGACGCGTTTTCTTCACGCGAACCGGCATCCACTTCGCTCGAAAACGCTTTATTGCTCCAGCACCAGTTTGCCGTTGGCGTATTCGAAACGCTTCAACTTCGACAGGAACGACAGACCGAGCAGGTTTTCCGAAAGCGCCTCGTCGGGCAACACCATGGCGTCGACGTCGCGCACCACGATGCCGCCGAGATCGATCATGGCAAGCCGGGTGCGCGCGGCCTTGATGGTGCCGTTGGCGGTGGTGACGGTTGCGTTGTAGTCGCCGCGGGACGGACGCAAGCCAAACCGCGCCGCGGATTTTTCATTCAGCGCCACCAGCGAAGCGCCGGTGTCGACCATGAAGTCGACGCGCTGGCCGTCGATCCGGCCATCGGTCTGGAAATGGCCGCGCGCGTCTCTGACAATGCTGATGCTGCGGCCACTGGTCTGTACAATGGTTGGGTCTTGCGCTTTTGGCGGGGCGGCATTGGCGGGCGCCGGCGTAAATTTATCCGCCATCTGCGCCATGAAGCTGCCAAGGGCAACCAGAACGGCGGCAAAGATCATCAGATTACGCATGACGCCACACTCGATACGCTACATTCGGGCTTAGGACCGCCGATAACACCACGACGCCGGCCAAGCCGCGACTAACAACGCCGGCCGAGGTTGCCATTTTGGCTAAAAGGATGAGTGAAGTGTTAACGGAGCTTGCGTAATCGCGCCGTTCACGTTCCGCGCGGCTTGACCCGCCGTGTCGGCGCGGCGCTGGCCGGGT
>JACDAG010000979.1 GCA_013695565.1 Bradyrhizobium sp. | reverse complement strand
ACCTGTTCACGCAGGACGCCGACGGCAACTTCTACTACGTCGATCGCCTCAAGGACGCGATCCGCCGCCGCGGCGAGAACATCTCTTCCTATGAGGTCGAGCAGGTGCTGCTGGCTCATCCCGACATCGACTTGGTAGCCGTCTTTCCCGTGCGCTCGGAACTTGCCGAGGACGAAGTGATGGCCGCGATCGTGGTGCGGCCCGGTGCAACCATCTCGCCCGTCGAACTGACGCAGTTTTGCGTGGAGCGGCTGCCCTATTTCGCGGTGCCCCGCTTCGTCGATTTTGTGGCGGACCTGCCACGGGCCGAGAACGGCAAAGTGCGGAAATACGAGCTGCGCGAGCGCGGGGTGACCACATCGACCTGGGATCGCGAAGCCGCCGGTTATCGGCTGAAGCGGAGTGCCATGTAATGGATAATTATTTGACACTTAAAATATATCGGCTTAGCCTTTTCACCTTTCCGAAGGAAATGCGTCATGGCTGAACGCTCTTTCGCCCGCGAAGTCGAAGACCTGAAACTGGGCAACGGGGATATCTTCCGTGGCGAAGGGATTTTGGCGATCACCAAGGCGTTGCTGCAATCCGGCGTCGGCTATGTCGGCGGCTATCAGGGCGCGCCGATCTCGCATCTGATGGACGTGTTGGCGGATGCGCAGGACATTCTCGGCGAACTCGGCGTGCACTTCGAAACCTCGGCAAACGAAGCCGCCGCCGCCGCGATGCTGTCCGCATCCGTGATGTACCCGATCCGCGGCGCGGTGACCTGGAAATCGACCGCCGGCACCAACGTCGCCTCCGATGCACTGTCCAATCTCGCCTCCGGCGGCGTCCTCGGCGGCGCGCTGATCGTGATCGGCGAAGACTACGGCGAAGGCTCCTCGATCATGCAGGAGCGCAGCCACGCCTTTGCGATGAAATCGCAGATCTGGCTGCTCGATCCCCGCCCCAACCTCGAATCCATCGTCAAAGCGGTGGAGGACGGCTTTGAGCTCTCGGAGGCGACCAACACGCCGGTGATGCTCGAAGTGCGTATCCGCTCCTGCCACGTCCATGGCCGCTTCGCCGCCAAGGACAACAAGCGGCCCGCATTCACGATGGCGCAAGCGCTGGAAAATCCTCGCCGTGATACCAACCGTATCGTGCTGCCGCCGGCATCCTATATGCACGAGAAGGAAAAGATCGAGCAGCGTTGGCCGGCCGCGATTTCCTTCATCAGGGAGCGCAAGCTCAACGAGGTATTCGACGGCGACATCGACGAGGTCGGCATTATCCTGCAGGGCGGCATGTATAATGGCGTGATCCGCGCGTTGCAGGGGCTCGGCCTCGCCGATGTGTGGGGCAACACCCGCATTCCACTTTATGTGATGAACGTGACCTACCCGTTGATCGACGATGAGATCGTCGATTTCTGCAAATCAAAGCGCGCGGTGCTGATGGTCGAGGAAGGCCAGCCTGATTATATCGAACAAGCCCTGCACAAGGTGCTGCGCACAGCGGATATTCCGACCAAGATCCACGGCAAGGGCGAGTTGCCGATCGGCGGTGAGTACACCGCGACCGTGATGGCGGCGGGCGTTCGCAAATTCCTCACCTCCGCCGCTCCCGAAGTGCTGCCGGACCATATCCGCGCGCCCAACGATCCATCGATTCTTGCCCACGACAAGATCAAGGCGCTGGCTGAAGTGGTGCCGGCGCGACCGCCCGGCTTCTGCACCGGTTGTCCGGAGCGGCCGATCTTCGCGGCGATGAAGCTGGTCGAAAAGGATCTCGGGCCGCACCATGTCGCGGCCGATATCGGCTGCCATCTGTTTTCGATCCTGCCGCCGTTCAATATCGGGGCGACGACGATGGGCTATGGCCTCGGCCCGGCATCGGCGTCCGCGTTCAATGTCAAGGCAGACAAGCGCGCGATCTCGATCATGGGCGATGGCGGGTTCTGGCACAACGGCCTGACCAGCGGCATCGGCAATGCCGTCTATAACCAGCACGACGGCGTCATCCTGGTGGTCGACAACCATTATACCTCGGCAACCGGCGGCCAGGACATCCTGTCGTCGCGCGCCGACAACAAATCGCGCTCGACCAAGCATCCGATCACCGAAGCCGTGAAGGGCATCGGCGCCACATGGGTGCGCCAGATCGACCGCACCTATGACGTTGCGAAGATGCGCGACACACTAAAGGAGGCGCTGACCAGTCCGGAGAAGGGACCAAAGATCATCGTTGCCTCGTCCGAATGCATGCTGAACAAGCAGCGCCGGATCAAGCCGTTGTTCAACAAGGCCGTGAAGGGTGGCGAGCGTGTCGTACGCGAGCGCTTTGGTGTCGATGAGGACGTCTGCACCGGCGACCATGCCTGCATCCGCCTGTCCGGCTGTCCTTCGCTGTCGGTGAAGCACACCGACGATCCCCTGAAGGACGATCCGGTAGCCGCGATCGACAACAGCTGCGTCGGCTGCGGCAATTGCGGCGAGGTGGCGGAAGCGGCCGTGCTGTGTCCATCGTTCTACCGCGCCGACATCATCCACAACCCGACCGGCTTCGATCAGTTCATGGCGAGGGTACGCGGCGGCATTATCGGCTTCCTGCAGCGCCGGCGCGACCGGCGCCGTCTTGCACTGGTTTGAGGGCATGATCGGATGAACATCATGCTGCAGCCCCCCGCCATCGATCTGACCCGACCGCTGTCCATCGCCGTGCTCGCGATGGGCGGCCAGGGCGGCGGCGTGCTGGTCGACTGGATCGTCGCGCTGGCGGAAAACCAGGACTGGATCGCGCAATCCACCTCGGTGCCCGGCGTCGCGCAGCGCACCGGTGCGACCATCTATTATGTCGAGATGATCCCTGCCCGGCCCGGTGCCGCCTACCCGGTGCTGTCGCTGATGCCGGTTCCCGGCGAAGTCGATGTCGTGATCGGCGCCGAATTGATGGAAGCCGGCCGCGCCATCCAGCGCGGCCTCGTTACGCCGGACAGGACCACGCTGATCGCCTCGTCGCATCGCTCGTTTGCGATACAGGAGAAGCTGGTGCCCGGCGACGGCATCAGCGATTCCTCCAAGGTTTATGAAGCCGCCGAGACGGCCGCGAAACGCTTCGTCGCCTTCGACATGTCTGATCTTGCCGACAAGACCGGCAGCGCCATCTCCGCGGTATTGTTCGGCGCGCTCGCCGGCAGCGGCGCGCTTCCGTTCGGGCGCGAGGCCTATGAAGCGACCATCCGCGCCGCCGGCATCGGCATCGAGCCAAGCCTGCGCGCGTTCGCGGCTGGTTTTGAACGCACGCAAAGGGACGCGGCATCGGCCACACCGCCCGAGCCACCCAAACCGGCTTCAGCCGGAAAAATCTATCCCGTGCTCGCGCCGATCGGTGACGCCGCCTTCGATGCGCTCGTTGCCGATGTCAGCACGAACTTCCCAAAATCCCTGCATGGCATGATCGCGGCAGGCATCCGCAAGGTCACCGACTTTCAGGACGTTCTTTACGCCCGCGAGTATCTCGATCTGGTCGCAGGCTTCCAGCGCCTCGAGCGCGGCGGCGATCCCGCCTTGACGCGGGCGGCCGCAAAACACATCGCCGTCGCCATGGCCTATGACGACGTCATCCGCGTCGCCGATCTCAAGACCCGTGCGAGCCGCTTCGAGCGTGTCCGCAGTGAGGTTCTCGCGAAGCCCGATCAGCTCGTTTACACCACCGAATTCATGCACCCCCGCATGGAAGAAGTTTTGGGCACGCTCCCCGCGGGCCTCGGCCTGTGGCTCGAGGGAAAGCCGGGCCTGTGCAAGACGCTCGATCGCGTGGTCAACCGCGGGCGGCGCGTGCAGACCGGTACCGTCAGATGGTTCCTGCCGCTCTATGTG
>JACDAG010000946.1 GCA_013695565.1 Bradyrhizobium sp. | reverse complement strand
GCGCAGCTCGGCGAGCGCGGCGTCACGCTGTCGGGCGGCCAGCGCCAGCGGATCGCGATCGCGCGCGCGATCCTGCGCGATGCGCCGCTGTTGCTGCTCGATGAGGCGACCTCGTCGCTCGACGCGGAATCCGAAACCCTGGTGCAGACCGCGCTGGAAGAATTGATGCGTCACCGCACCACGCTGGTGATCGCGCATCGCCTTGCGACGGTACTTTCCTGCGACCGGATCATGGTGATGGACCAGGGCCGCATCGTCGAGCAGGGCACGCACGCCTCGCTGGTTGCGGCGAACGGGCTCTATGCAAGGCTGGCGCGGCTGCAGTTCGAAGGGATTTGATTTTTCCCTCTCCCCTTGGGAGAGGGTGGCTCGAATGAGCGAAGCGAAATTCGAGACGGGTGAGGGGTTCTCTCCGCGGATGCAGACCCCTCATCCGGCGCCATAGCCGATGCAAAGCATCGGCGTTCTAAGAACGGCGGCCGGTAGGCCGCCTACGCCACCTTCTCCCACAAGGGGAGAAGGGAAGAAGCGGGCTTCGCGACTATGCCCTACCGTTCCGTCAGCTTCAGCTCGATCCGGCGGTTGCGCTTGTAGGCCTCCTCCGTCGGCGCCGTGTCGAGCGGCTGGAATTCGGCGAAGCCTGCGGCGACCAGCCGTTGCGCCGGTACGCCGAGCGAGACCAGATATTGCACCACCGAGATCGCGCGTGCCGACGACAATTCCCAGTTCGACTTGAACACCGGGCTGTTCATGATCGGCCGCACGTCGGTGTGGCCGTCCACCCGCAGCACCCAGGCAATTTCGGCAGGGATCTGCTTGTCGAGATCAACCAGCGCGGATGCAAGCTTGTCGAGCTCGGAACGGCCCTCGGGCAGCAACAGCGCCTGTCCGGTATCGAAGAATACTTCGGACTGGAACACGAAGCGGTCGCCGACGATCCGGACGTCCGGCCGGTTGCCGAGAATGGCGCGCAGCCGGCCGAAGAATTCGGAACGATAACGCGTCAATTCCTGTACCCGCTGCGCCAGCGCCACGTTCAGCCGCTGGCCGAGATCGGCGATGCGCCCTTGCGATTCCTTGTCGCGCTTCTCGGACGCGTCGAGCGCGTCTTCCAGCGCGGCCAGTTGCCGGCGCAACGCGCTGATCTGCTGGTTCAGCACCTCGATCTGGGCCAGCGCGCGTGAGGTGATGGTCTTCTCGGAATCCAGCGCCTTGTTGAGTTCGGTGGCGCGGCCCTGGGCGTCGTTGCCGGCGCCGGCGAGGCCGTCATAAAGCCCCTTGATGCGGTCGCGGTCCGATTCCACCGACGTCAATCCCGCCCGCGCCTGCGACAGCTGGTCGTTGAGGTTCAACCCGGTGAGTTTTTCCAGCGACAGCAGATCGTTCAACTGCGCGATCTTGGCGTTGAGCGCCTCCAGCGCCTTGTCCTTGCCGGTGACTTCCTGCGACAGGAAGAACTGCACCACGAGAAACACCGAGAGCATGAACACGATCGAAAGCACGAGCGTCGACAACGCGTCGACGAAGCCCGGCCAGTAGTTCATTCCCGATTCGTTGCGGCGTGAACGCGCGAGGGCCATTGGCTGTTTGCCTCAACTCTTCTCGGGCTGGCGCGCGATGCGCTCGAGCAGTTTCTTGATCTCGCGGTTCTGCTCGCCCTGGCCGTCAGCCCATTCGCGGATCATCTGCTGCTCGGTGCGCATATGGGCGACGAGGCCCTGAATGGCTTCGGCGAGATTGGCCATCGCCGCCGTGGTGCTGCGGCTGCTGCCGCCTTCCTCGACCACCGCGCGCAGCTTCTCCATCGCGTGCTGCAATTCGCCGGAGACGCCGCTGGTGCCGTCGCCTGAATATTCGCGCACGGTCGAGGCGAGCCAGTCTTCCAGATCGGTATAGAAACGGTTCTGCGCCTGGCTCGATTGCAGGTCGAGGAAGCCCAGGATCAGCGATCCCGCAAGGCCGAACAGCGAGGATGAAAACGAAATGCCCATGCCGCTGAGCGGCGCGGCCAGGCCCTCTTTCAGGGTATCGAACAGCGCGCCGGAATCGCCGCCGACCTTCAGGCCCTCGATCACCTTGCCGACGGAGCCCACGGTCTCGATCAGGCCCCAGAAGGTGCCGAGCAGGCCAAGAAAGACCAGGAGGCCGGTCATGTAGCGCGAGATGTCGCGGGCCTCGTCGAGCCGGGTTGCGATCGAATCCAGCAAATGCCGCATGGTCTGCTGCGAGATCGACATCCGCCCGGTGCGCTCGCCGCCGAGGATCGCCGCCATCGGTGCCAGCAGCGTCGGGCGCCGCTCGATGGCGAGGCCGGGATCGGCAATCCGGAAATTGTTGACCCAGGAGACTTCCGGGTAGAGCCGGATCACCTGCCGGAACGACAGGATGATGCCGATCAGGAGCACGGCGCCGATCAGGGCGTTGAGGCCGGGATTGGCGAAGAACGCGGTCATGATCTGCTTGTAGAGCACCACCATCACCAGCGCGCACAGCACCAGGAACACCAGCATCCGCACCAGGAAAATCCGTGGCGAGGACAATTTGGTGAGCTCGATCTCCATTTCGGAGCGGGCGGAGGGGCCTGTGGGCATTGCGGGGGTCATCCGTTGCGAAAAGCCGCGATTTGGAGGCCAATATGGCACAGCGCGGCCGAGAAAAAAGATCGGAAAAGCGCTGTTTCGGGCAGACGAAAGGGGAACTTCACGCTGAAACCGGGCTTTGACTTGAGCGTATTTTGTAAACGTTCATTGTCCAACCGGGATTTTTCATGACGGTGCTGTATCTCGAAGCGTTGGCGGCGATTGCCGTTTCGCTCGCGGTCCTGATGGCGGGCGCCTGGGTGGTGCAGCAGCGCACCGGCAATTCCGGCTGGGTGGATACGATCTGGACCTTTTCCCTCGGCCTGGTCGGCGCCGGCAGCGCGCTTTGGCCGGTCGAAGGTGCCGCCCCCAATGCAAGGCAATGGCTGGTGGCCGCCCTGGTGGCGATCTGGTCGCTGCGGCTCGGGGTGCACATCGCCATTCGTACCGCCGGCATCAAGGATGACCCCCGCTATGCGGCGTTTGGGAAGCAGTGGGGCGTCGATTCCCCGCGAAGGATGTTCATCTTCCTGCAGAACCAGGGATTCGGATCGATCCCGCTGGTGTTCGCGATATTTGTCGCGGCGCGGTTTCCGGCAGACGCGCTGCGCCTGCAGGACTATCTCGGTGCGCTGAACCTGCT
>JACDAG010000888.1 GCA_013695565.1 Bradyrhizobium sp. | reverse complement strand
ACGCCGCCGGAAGGCACGGATGCCGCCGCGGTCGAAAAACTGCGCGCGTTCTGGGCCGGCCTCGGCGCCAAGGTCGAGATCATGACGCCGGATCATCACGACCTGGTGCTGGCGATCACCAGCCATCTGCCGCATCTGATCGCCTACACCATCGTCGGCACCGCCGATGAGCTGGCGCAGGTGACGTCGTCGGAAGTGATTAAATTCTCCGCTGGCGGCTTTCGCGATTTTACGCGCATTGCGGCGTCGGACCCAACGATGTGGCGCGACGTGTTTCTCGCCAACAAGGAAGCCGTGCTGGAAATGCTCGGCACCTTTAACGAGGATCTGTCCAAGCTCACGCGGGCGATCCGCCGCAATGACGGCGAGGCGCTGTTCGAGCATTTCACCCGCACGCGCGCCATCCGCCGCGGCATCGTCGAGATCGGCCAGGATTCGGCCGCGCCCGATTTCGGCCGCCCGCACGCGAATTTAACGAAGAAGCCGGAGTAACGGCCGCACGGAGTGAAGCATGATCATCGACCATTCGAAACTGCTTGGGCTTGCCAACCGCATCGTCACCGCCGGCGGCAGTTCGCCTGCTGAAGCCGCTATCGTGGCCGAGCATCTGGTCGAGGCCAATTTGCGCGGCCATGACAGCCATGGCGTCGGCATGCTGGTCGCCTATGTGCGCGACCTCGACGCCGGCACGCTCAGGATCAACCAGTCGCCGGAGATCGTGTCCGACACCGGCACCATCTCGGTATGGGACGCCCGCGCCGGCTACGGCCAGGTGGTCGCGCGCCAGGCGGTGGAATGGGCGATCGCCGCGGCGAAGAAACATGGCGTGGCGGTGAACGGGTTGCGCAACGCCCACCATATCGGCCGCGTCGGCACCTATGGCGAGATCGCGGCGCGCGCAGGTATGGTGGCGCTTCACTTCGTCAACGTCGCGTCGGGGTCGCCGGGCGTGGCGCCATTCCGCGGCCGCGAGGGCCGGTTCCTGACCAACCCGGTCTGCATCGCGATCCCCGGCACTGACAACAACGAGCCGATCCTGCTCGATTTCGCCACCAGCCGTGTGGCGCTCGGAAAAGTGCGGGTCGCGCACAATGCCGGCAAGCCGATGCTCGACGGCGCGCTGCTCGACCATTCCGGCCAGCCCACGACAGATCCTTCGGTGATGTACACCGAGCCGCGCGGCGTGGTGCTGCCGTTCGGCGAGCACAAGGGCTCGGGACTGGCGCTGGTATGCGAATTGTTGGCGGGCGCCATCGTCGGCTCGACCAGCGTCACGTCGTCAACGCCGCCCGAACGCGGCATCCTCAACGGCATGCTGAGCATCGTGATCGATCCCGCGCGGTTGTCGACGCGCGACAGCATGATGGCCGAGATCGACGACATGCTCTCTTGGGTGAAATCGGCCAAGCCCACCGACCCGGATCTGCCGGTGCTGGTCGCCGGAGAACCCGAGCGACTGGCCCGTGCCGAGCGCATCGCCAAAGGCATCGAAGTCGACGACACGACCTGGGGCCAGTTGATGGATATCGCCGAGCGCTATCAGATACGGCTTGAAAGCTAAGCGCCCTCAATCGGCCCATCATCGCTCCGCGCGATAATTGGCCGGAGGGGCAACGAACGATCCCGGTTTGACGACCGCCCGTGGAAACCCTACGCTTCCCGACAGGGGCACGTGGCATGCAATGCGGCCTCGGTGCACATGGCACGAAGGTGGGGCGGTAGAAACCAGTCGATGAGTAACCCTGATCCGTTGCTGCCCGACGAACCCCTGCCACAACGTATCTCCCGGATTTTCGCCTGGCTCGCCGGCGCCTGCATCCTGTTCGGTTGCGGTGCGCTGATTTCTGCCGACGTCGTGACGCGCTTCCTGTTCAAGCGCGGCATGATCGAGAGTTTCGAAATTTCAGGCTACATGCTCGCGGCCTGCATCGGCCTCGGCCTTGCCTTCACCGTTACCTCGAAGTCCAACATCCGGGTCGACATCCTGCTCGCTGCCTTCCCGTATCGGCTGCGCGCGGCCTGCGACCTGCTCGCCGCGATCGCGCTCGCCGTCATCGCGTTGGCGCTGGTCTGGTTCTGCTGGAAGACCCTGGCGCAATCATGGTCCATGAATGCCCGGTCGACCTCGATTATGCAGACACCGATGGTGCTGCCGCAAGGCGTTTGGTGGGTCGGCCTGTTCTGGTTCGCCTTCATGGCCGTGTTGCTGCCGCTGCAAGCGATCTCACGCCTGCTGGCCGGAGACCAGCGCGGCTTCGACAAACTGATCGGCAGCTTGCGCGTGAGCGAGGAGCTGGAGCAAGCCGGCATCGATCTGGCCAAAACTGATCTGACCAGGGCTGGGCCGAAGCCGGGGACACCCCAGCCATGATCGGCACCGCGTTCAGCCTGTTGATCGGCCTGATGGCGCTTAGTCTGCCGGTGGCGGCTGCGCTCGGGATGATGGGCTATGTCCTCTCGCAGAAGTACGCGTTCTTTCCCCTGACCGGCGCGCTCGGCGAACTGGCCTGGAATGCGTCGAACGATTTCATCCTGATCGCCGCACCGATGTTCATCATGATGGGCGAACTGATGCACCGCTCCGGCATGAGCGAACGCCTGTTTTCCGCCCTCGCCCCGTGGTTCGCGCGCATTCCGGGACGGCTGATCCACACCAACATTGCCGCCAGCGCCATCTTCGCCGCCACCTCGGGCTCGTCGGTGGCGACTGCGGCGACGATCGGCACGGTCGCGATCCCCAACATGGAGAAGGGCGGCTACAATCCGCCGCTGTTCCTCGGTTCGATCGCCGCGGGCGGCACGCTCGGGATCCTGATCCCGCCATCCATCAACATGATCATCTATGCGGTCTTGACCGACACTTCGGTTGCGCAGCTTTACGCCGCCGGTTTCATCCCGGGCTTCATGCTGGCAGGGCTGTTCTCGCTGACAGTATTCGCCGTCGCGGTGTGGCGGCCGAAGCTGGCGGGACCTGTCGCCGAGGCCACCGGACTGTGGCCGCAACGGATCGCCGGGCTCAAACACCTGGTGCCGCCGCTCGGCCTTTTCCTCACCGTGGTCGGCTCCATCTATGTCGGCATCGCCACCCCGACCGAGGCCGCGGCACTCGGACTGATGGCGACACTGGGCCTGGTGGCGGCCAATGGCCAACTGACATTGCCGGTGCTGGTCCGCGCCTTCGAAGGGACGGTGCGAACGACCTGCATGATCATGCTGATCATCATCGCGGCCTTTTTCCTCAACTTCGTCATGGTCTCGATCGGGCTGGTCAAGGCGGTGACCGATACAGTGCTGT
>JACDAG010000871.1 GCA_013695565.1 Bradyrhizobium sp. | reverse complement strand
ACGTCAGCCTCAAACAGGTAGCCGCGGCCGGAGACCAGCTTGATCAGTTGACGCTGATCGTCACCAAGCGCGGCACGAATTTCGCGGATGCACTGGAAAAGGCTGTCATCGCCGACATGGACGTTCGGCCAGATCGCGTCGATCAGGTCCTGCTTGCTGAGAACGCGGCCGGCGTTGGTCGCGAACAGCTGCAGCATGTCGAAGGATTTCGGCCGGAGCCGGATCGCTTCGCCACCGGGCCCGCGCAGCCTTGCGCGTTCCATGTCGAGTTCAAATCCAGCGAAACAGAGCACCTGGTCTCCGAAATCCGATAGGTCGCGTGCGCGGGATGCGAATATCAGAGAAATTTCAGAAAGTCACCGCCGTCCCGTCAGGACCCCGGCTGTTCGCCATGGCATGGTTCCTGGGTGATTTGCCGCGCTATGGCAACAAATCGCGCATTTTAAAGGGAGCGCTGGGGTGGATATTTCGGAGCTTGCAGGAACAGCCCTCTTGTCGCCTGTTACCGAGACCTGTTCGGAAGCTCAGGCTTCCCCGGAATTCAGGTGGTCTACCGATCAGGTGGCACCGAAACACCGCTTCGACTATTGGCGCGAAGTCCGCGCCAAGGGGCTGTTCGGGGCGACCACCGAACTCGAGCGGGAGAAGCGGCCGCAATTCTTCGGTGAGTTCGCGCTTCGAAAGTTTGGCTCGGCGGGCCTCATCGAACTGCGCGCCTCGCCCTATCGGGTCGAACGCAGCGCGACCGATATCGCCAATGCCCCCGGCGACAGCCTTTGCATCTATCAGCAGCTTGGCGGCGGCGGCTGGTTTCGGGTCAACGACGGCGACGACTTCACCGTGGCTAACGGAAACTTTGCGACCAGCTATTCGGACCTGCCCTACCATGCGGTCCCGGCCGATGCCGCCGGTTATGATTTTCGCATCCTCAAAGTGCCGGTGGCCGATTTTGCGTTGCCAGGAACCGGCCTGGATGATCTCGCCCCAAAACCCTTTGGCGATCTCGCTTTCCTGGTCCCTCTGCTGGAATCCTGCTTCTCCGACCTGGCCGAAGCGGGCAACGACGGCGATCCCGCTTCAGCCAGGGCGTTGGTGCAGACGCTGACCCAGCTCACACTCGTCGAACGCGGCATGGTCCGGCCGAATAGCCGGATCGCACAATACGCGGTTCGGGCCGGTCGCCTGTCGCTCGCCCGCCGGCTCATTGCCCGCCACCTCGCGCAGCCGCAATTGTCGCCGGGCTTCGTGGCCACGCTGCTCGGGATTTCGGTGCGTCATCTGCATGTGTTGTTCGAAGGAGCGAGCATGAGCTTTTCGAGCAACGTGACCGCGCTGCGGGTCGAACGGAGCCGCCATCTGTTGCGCGAGCCATCGACGATGACGGTTGCGGAGATCGCCTTTGCCAGCGGCTTTGACAGCCTCGCGACATTTTACCGGGTCTTCCGCTCGGTACAGGGAGTCACGCCCGGTTGCTTCAGGGAAGCGACCATCCAGCAAACCACGTAAGCGCTTGGCCGATTGCCCGAATGATATGGGTGGCGACTGGTCCGGCGGGATCGGACCGTTTAACCGCGAAATGACGGTTTGGCCGTTATTTGTGCGAAAACATTAAGCTATTTCGGGCTTTTGGCCAGTTCCCAGATTGACTTTGGCCGTTTCGCGCCTATGTTCCGCCTCAACGCGGCCTTGGATCGACACGCGATTCCCTAAGGTTAGCCGCTCGTCAGCGTAAGTCAGAGCCCCCAGCTTTTCAAAGCGCGCCGTTTCGGGGTCGAACGCGACAGCCTTATTACCCTCGATTCCGAACGGCGGTGTCGACTAGAGGCTCAATGTCTTTTTCCCATCTCGGACTTTCCGACAAGGTGCTCGCCGCTGTTGCGGCCACCGGCTACACCACCCCTACCCCCATTCAGGAACAGGCGATCCCTCACGTTCTGGCGCGCCGCGACGTTCTCGGCATCGCCCAGACCGGCACCGGCAAAACGGCCGCCTTCGTCCTGCCCATGCTCACCATGCTGGAAAAGGGCCGCGCCCGGGCACGAATGCCCCGCACCCTGATCCTGGAGCCGACCCGCGAACTCGCGGCTCAGGTCAAAGAGAATTTCGATAAATACGGCATCGGCCAGAAACTCAACGTCGCGCTTTTGATCGGCGGCGTCTCGTTCGGCGACCAGGACACCAAACTGACCCGCGGCGTCGACGTCTTGATCGCGACCCCCGGCCGGCTGCTCGACCATACCGAACGCGGCGGGCTGCTGCTCACCGGTGTCGAACTCCTGGTCATCGACGAAGCCGACCGCATGCTGGACATGGGCTTCATCCCCGACATCGAACGGGTCTGCAAGCTGGTCCCGTTCACGCGGCAAACCCTGTTCTTCACCGCAACGATGCCGCCCGAAATCAGCCGCATCAGCGAAGCCTTCCTGCACAATCCCGAGCGTATCGAAGTCTCCAAGCCCGCCACGACGGCGGTCGGCGTGTCCCAGTTCCAGGTCCCCGCCGGGCGTGAGGTCCACGAGAAGCGCGAGATCCTGCGTCGCCTGCTGCGCGACGCCAAGGACCTTCAGAACGCGCTGATCTTCTGCAACCGCAAGCGCGAAGTCGCCGTTGTCTACAAATCGCTGCAGAAGCACGGCTTCAGCGTCGGCGCCCTCCATGGCGACATGGACCAATCGGCCCGCACTGCCGCCCTCGATCAATTCCGCAGCGGCGAAATCCCAATACTGGTGGCCTCCGACGTCGCCGCCCGCGGCCTCGACATTCCCACCGTCAGCCATGTTTTCAATTTCGACGTACCGCATCATGCCGATGACTACGTCCACCGCATCGGCCGCACCGGCCGCGCCGGACGCGCCGGCACCGCGATTTCGATCGTCACCTCGCTCGACAACAAATCGATCGCCGCGATCGAGCGGCTGATCGGACAATCCATTCCGCGCGCCGAAGGCGACTATTCCGTTTCATCGGAAGCATCCGGCGATACCGACCGGCCGCGTGAAGGCCGCTCCAGGGAAGGTTCTCGCGAACGCTCGCGCGGTCGCTCCCGGCACGGTTCCAGAGACGGCGCCAGCGAAGGTTCAAAGGAAGCTTCAAAGGAAGCTTCAAAGGAAGCTTCAAAGGAAGCATCACCGGAAGCTCCGCGTGGCGACCGCAAGCCGCGACGTGAGCGCGAGCCGCGCCATGCCAGGGGCGCTGACAAGGGCGGCGGCCGCAATTCCAGCCCGCAGCCGCAAGCCGCGACCGAGGCGTTTACGCCACCGGCCCCGGCACCAACCTCACGCGTGCCTTCGATCGGCCGGCCCGAGCCACGGCGGCCCCAACGCGAGACCGAATCGGAGCCAGCCGATCACTCGCATCTTCCGGCATTCCTGCTGCGTCCGGTTCGCGCCCGCGTCTAGCGCAAGATCGGTTCTGATCAGATCAGAGCCGAAGCTCCTAGATTGCTGTTTTGACGCGTTTTCTTCACGCCAGCATCCGCTTTTTTGGGATGACGCGATGAAGGAGGCGCGGCGCCCCGTTTACCGGGCGTTCATTCTCCTCCCTTAACTTGACGTGGATAATTTTAGTCATTGCCTGCCGGGCAGCGCGAAGCGTTGCTCCCTATTGGGGACGATCAGTGGTGAAACTGCTGGACGAACACGAACGCACGATGGCCTTCGCCGAAGTTGCGCTGGGCCAGATCAAGTCGCTTCGGCAGACTGCCGTGCCTCGCAACTATGAAATCTGGTACGTCTACGCCACCGGTTACAACGCCCCCCTCAACAAGATCATCAACGAGACGCTGGCGCGCAACGGCAGGCTGAGCGAAGCCGATCTCGAACAGATCTACGAAACCTACCTTTCCCACATCAAAACCTCCGACCGCATCGACAAGGTCGGCGCGCGCGTGATCGGCGAGATCGACGACGTGATGACGCTGATCACCGAGGCGCTCGGCATGTCGGCGAGCTATGACGCCAGCCTCAGCGGTGCCAGCCAGAAACTGTCGACCGCGCAGAACCGCGATCAGGTCAAGGCCGTCGTCGATCAGCTGGTGAGATCCACCTGCGAAATGCAGGACACCAACAAGGCGCTGGAAACCCGGCTGTCGCTGTCGAAGACCGAGATCAGCAACCTGCAGCACAGCCTGGAAGCGATCCGCGCCGAAAGCCTGACCGACCCACTCACCGGACTTGGCAACCGCAAATATTTCGACCGCTCGATCGAAGTGGCGGTGCAGACCGCGCTCGCCAGCGGCGAACCGCTGTCGCTTCTGATGTTCGACATCGACCACTTCAAATCGTTCAACGATTCCTACGGTCACCTCACCGGCGATCAGGTGTTGCGACTGGTCGGCATGTCGTTGAAGCAGACCATCAAGGGCCAGGACATCACCGCGCGCTACGGTGGCGAGGAATTCGCGGTCGTGCTGCCCAACACCGCGCTGCGCCAGGCGCTGACGGTCGCCGACCACATCCGCCGCGCCGTGATGGCGAAGGAATTGAAGAAGAAGTCCACCGGCGAGATCCTCGGTCGCGTCACCATCTCGGTTGGTGTTTCCATGCTGAAGCCGGGCGACGATACGGATTCGCTGATCGAGCGCGCCGATGCCTGCCTTTACGCTGCCAAGCGCAACGGCCGAAACCGCGTGATTTGCGAAGTCGACCCCGAATACGCCGCCGACTCGCAAAGCCAGGTGGCTTGACGATCGCGGAATCGTAGGGTGGGCAAAGGCGCGTTTGCGCCGTGCCCACCATCTTACAGTTCGTTATTTTGAATGGTGGGCACGCTTCGCTTTGCCCACCCTACGAGTTGCCGCCTTCTTGGCTAACGGTCTTTTCGCGACAACCTTCTTCACGGTTTTCGTGGCAGGCTTTTTGGCCGCTGCCTTGCGTGCCTTCGGACGCTTGCGCAAGGCGGCGCGCTGCGCCGCGGCCAGCGCCGCCCTCGCCCAGGTGCTGAGCTCCTCGGAATCGTCGAACAGCCGCGCCGGCAATTCCCAGTACGAGTTGACGATCACGGTCTTGGCGCGGGTTTGATACGAGAACGGTTTTGAACCTTCGGCCTCGAACTGCGGAATGGTCTGTTCGTCGGCGCGGAAATACAACCCGGCCCGCAATGCGAGCGCGAAATTGGTGCCGTCGGCGGAAATGCCGAAGCCTGAAAACATCCGGCGTATCGTCACCGGACCGAAGTCCGCAAACAGGTCGATCAGGAAATCGCGATCCATGTTCTCACCGTCGTCCCGGCGAACGCTCAGATGCGCAACGGGGGACTCATACGCCGCAGCCCACGTTGCTAAAAAAGGAAGCTTACGACGAGCGCCAAAAACAATTGCGGCCGGTGGTTATGGGTCCCCCGATGCGCAATTGTGCATCTTGAGCTCAAGGCCGGGACGACAGATCAAACCTTCGCAGCCGTCAATTGCACCGACTCGCCGCAACCGCAGGCGGAAACCTGGTTCGGGTTGTTGAAGATGAACTGGGCCTGCATCTTGTCGGCCTTGTAGTCCATCTCGGTGCCGAGCAGGAACAGCACGGCCTTGGGATCGACCAGGATCTTGACGCCGCGGTCTTCGACCACCTCGTCGGTGGGACGGACTTCGTGGGCGTATTCGACGGTGTAGGATTGCCCGGCGCAGCCGCCATTCTTGATGCCGACGCGCAGACCGACGATCTCGGAATCGGCGCGCTCGGTCAGTTCGGTAATGCGCTGCGCTGCCGCCTCGGTCAGTTTCATGACCTGCGGGCGCGGCCGTGGCTTCGGCTTGGCGGTGGGTGTTGGGGCTGTGGGCGTCATGTCATTCATGTGGTCAATCCCAGCGGCAAATCAATGCCGGTTATTTTCCCGTTGAGTTGTTAACGCATCACCACATATTGAGGACGAGGCGCGCCTCGTCGGACATCCGGTCCGGCGTCCAGGCCGGCTCCCACACCAGATTGACGTTGACGATGCCGACGCCGGGAACGCTGGCAACCGCGTTCTCCACCATGGTCGGCAATTCGCCCGCCGCCGGGCAGTTCGGCGTGGTCAGCGTCATCATCACATCGACGCTGCGATCGTCCTTGAAGTCGACCTTGTAGATCAGGCCGAGCTCGTAGATGTCGGCGGGGATTTCCGGATCGAACACCGTTTTCAGCGCGGCCACGATCTCGCCGCCGAGACGTTCGGTCTCCTCCGGCGGCAACGCCGACTGGGTTTCCATGTTGGCGGTTTTGACTTCGGCTGTGTCGGTCATGAAAACAACTCCCGCGCCTTGATCAGCGCCTGCACCAGATGGTCGACTTCTTCTCTCGTATTATACATCCCAAATGACGCGCGGCAGGTGGCCGTGACATTGAACCGCTCTAAAAGCGGCATCACGCAATGGGTGCCGGCGCGGACCGCAATGCCCTGCCGGTCGATCACGGTGGCGACATCGTGGGCGTGGGCGCCCTTCATCTCGAAGGAGATCACGGGTCCCTTGCCGCGCGCAGTGCCGATCAGCCGCAGCGAATTGATTTCGCGCAGACGATCCTGGGCATAGGTCAGAAGATCGTGCTCGTGGGCGGCGATGCGCTCCTTGCCGATCGAATTGACGTAGTCGATTGCGGCACCGAGCCCGATCGATTCCACGATCGCGGGCGTGCCGGCCTCGAATTTATGCGGGGGATCGCCATAAGTGACCCAGTCGCGGGCGACTTCACGGATCATCTCGCCGCCGCCATTGAACGGGCGCATCGCGACCAGGTGCTCATGCTTGGCATAGAGCACGCCGATGCCGGTCGGGCCGTACAGCTTGTGACCGGTGAAGACGTAGAAATCCGCGTCAATGTCCTGCACGTCGATCGCGAGATGCACGGCGGCCTGGCTGCCGTCGATCAGTACCGGAATGCCGCGAGCATGCGCCAGCTTCACGACGTCCTTGACCGGAACGATGGTGCCGAGCGCGTTCGACATCTGCGTGACCGCGACCAGCTTGGTGCGGTCGGTGATCAGCTTCTCGAATTCCTCGATCAGGAAATTGCCTTCGTCATCGACCGGCGCCCACTTGATGACCGCACCGTGCCGCTCCCTGAGGAAATGCCAGGGCACGATGTTGGAATGGTGCTCCATGATCGAGATGATGATCTCGTCGCCGGCCTTGATGTTCGGCTCACCCCAGGACGACGCCACGAGGTTGATCGCCTCGGTGGCGTTGCGCGTGAAGATGATCTCTTCGGTACGCCCGGCGTTGAGGAATTTTGCGACCTTCTCGCGGCCGCCTTCATAGGCTTCGGTGGCGGCGTTGGCGAGGTAGTGCAGCCCGCGATGGACGTTGGCGTATTCGCTTCTGTAGGCTTCCGTCATACGGTCGAGCACGGCGGTCGGCTTCTGGGCGGAGGCCGCGTTGTCGAGATAGACCAGCGGCTTGCCGTAGACCTTCATCGCCAGCGCCGGGAAATCCTCCCGCACCCGCGCCACGTCATAGGCGCCGTTCTTCACCGCCGGATGCATGGTCATCCCCTCGCCTCCAGCCAGCGCTCTGCCGCTGCGATCGCGAGTTCGCGCAGGCCGTCATTCACAATCGATTCAATGGCCTCGCCGACGAAGGCCTGGATCAGCAGCGCCTGCGCTTCCTTCTCGGACAGGCCGCGGGCGCGCAGATAAAACAGCAGGCTCTCATCGAGTGCGCCTGTGGTCGCACCATGGCCGCAGGTAACGTCGTCGGCAAAGATCTCTAGCTCGGGCTTGTTGTCGGCCTCGGCTTCATCGGACAACAGCAGCGCCCGCGTCATCATCTTGGCGTCGGTCTTCTGGGCATGCGGACGCACGATGATGCGGCCCTGGAACACCGAATGGGCGCGATCGTCGACCACGGCGCGGAAGATTTCGCGGCTGGCGCCGTTCGGCACCGCATGATCCATGAACAGCGTGGTGTCGGCATGCTGCTTGCCGTTGAGCAGATTGACGCCGTTGGTCTCGACCTTCGAGCCCTCGCCGGCAAAGGCGATGGTCGCCTGGTAGCGGCTGACGCCGGCGCCCGACATCATGCCGAAGGTGTTGAAATGCGCATGCGCGCCCAGGCTCACCACGGCCGAAGAAATGTTTGACGCGTCACGGCTGTCCTCATTGAGGCGGACATGGTCGAGGCGCGAATTATTGCCGATCGAAACAATCAGGGAGTCGTGGACCTGATAGGTTTTGGCGCCGTCCGCCGCCACGTAGCTTTCCACCAGCGTCGCACCGGCATCCTTGCCGAGGCGCAGCAGCGAGCGCGTGAACATCGCCGCCGGCACATTACCACTGGCGATATGGACGATCTGCAGCGGCTGGGTCAGCACGACGCCGTCGGCGATCTCGATCACCACGCCGTCGGTCATCATCGCGCTGTTGAGTGCGACCATGGGGTTGGAATTGTCAGGCGCCAGCAATTGGGCCTGCAGCGCGGCGTCGCCGGCCTCCAGCGTCTCCCGCAAGGTGCGGATGACGAGGCCCTTCTCCAGACCACCGAGTTCGGAAAGTTTTGGCGCGAACACGCCATCGACCAGCACCAGCCGGCGCACGCCTTCGATGGCGTGAAGCTTCGCTGCCGTCGCGGCGCGTGTCAGTTCTGCCGTACCCGGCGCAGGCGCCAGCGGCAGCACTTCGCGCATCAAGGCGCGCAGGTCGGTGTATTTCCAGTCCTCGATGCGGCGATGCGGCAAGCCTGCTTGCGCATAGGCAGCGAAAGCCGCCTCACGCGCGCCAACCACCTTGCCGGTGCCGGGAAGCCGGTCGCGCGCGATCGCAAAGCTGTCGCTCAGCGCACTCCCGGTCTCGTTTTTTACCAAAGCCACGTTCATCACAAATCCGTATCTCGCCTTCAGGCCGCGTCTTCGAACTGGGCGTAACCGGAAGCCTCGAGCTCCAGCGCCAGTTCCTTGCCGCCGCTTTTGACGACGCGGCCCTTCGACATCACGTGCACTACGTCAGGCACGATGTAGTTGAGCAGCCGCTGGTAGTGGGTGATGACGACCATGGCCCGGTCAGGCGAACGCAGCGCGTTGACGCCGTCGGCTGCAATACGAAGGGCGTCGATGTCGAGACCGGAATCCATTTCGTCGAGGATGCAGACGGCCGGCTCGAACAGCGCCATCTGCAGGATCTCGTTGCGCTTCTTCTCGCCGCCGGAAAAGCCGACATTGACGCCGCGCTTGAGCATATCCATGGGAATGTTCAGCGACGCCGCGACGTTGCGGACCTTCTTCAGGAAGTCCGGCACCAGAAACTCGGATTCGCCACGTGCCCTGCGCTGCGCGTTCAGCGCGGTGCGCAGGAAATTCATGGTGGTGACGCCGGGAATTTCCACCGGATACTGGAACGCCAGGAACACACCCTTGGCGGCGCGCTGGTCCGGCGACATCTCCAAGAGGTCTTCGCCCCTGAACAGGATTTCACCGCCGGTGACTTCATAGCCGGGCTTGCCCGCAATGACGTGGGACAGCGTCGATTTACCGGAGCCGTTCGGCCCCATGATCGCATGGACCTGACCCGGATTTACGGTGAGCGACAGCCCGTGGAGAATCTCACGTTCCTCGACACGAACTTTCAGGTCTTTGACTTCAAGTAATGACATTGCTGTTTGCCCTAAAAACTATTCTACCAATTCAAGGCGCTTCTCGATGCGATCGAGGCGGCTCTTGATACCCGCGATATCAACGTGATCATGTTCCTGGATGGTCAGCATTCCCGCCATGTGCTGGCGCATTGCCGTCATCTCAACCCGCATGGTCTGCATCTCGCTGAATAGCTTGCCGAGATCGCCACGGATCACCCGCAACTGCTCCAACACGAGACTGTCCGGCTCAACCATCAGCCCACACTCCCCTCCAGGCTGATCGAAATCAGCTTCTGGGCTTCCACCGCGAATTCCATCGGCAGTTGCTGCAGCACGTCTTTCACAAAGCCGTTGACGACGAGGCCGACGGCTTCTTCCTGGGAGAGCCCGCGCTGCACGCAGTAGAACAGCACGTCTTCCGAAATCTTCGACGTGGTAGCTTCGTGCTCGAACAGCGCCGAGGAGTTCTTGGCTTCCACATACGGCACGGTGTGCGCGCCGCATTTGTCGCCGATCAGGAGCGAGTCGCAGGCGGTGAAGTTGCGCGCGCCGGTCGCCTTGCGATGAGCGGTGACGAGACCGCGATAGGTGTTTTGCGAAACGCCGGCGGCGATACCCTTGGAGATGATCCTGGAGGTCGTGTTCTTGCCCAGATGGATCATCTTGGTGCCGGAATCGACCTGCTGGTGACCGTTCGAGATCGCGATCGAATAAAACTCGCCGCGTGAATTGTCGCCGCGCAGGATGCAGCTCGGGTATTTCCAGGTGATCGCCGAACCGGTCTCGACCTGGGTCCAGGAGATCTTCGAATTGTTGCCGCGACAGTCGCCACGCTTGGTGACGAAATTGTAGATGCCGCCCTTGCCCTCGGAATTGCCGGGGTACCAGTTCTGCACCGTCGAATATTTGATCTCGGCATCGTCGTGGGTGACGAGCTCGACGACCGCCGCATGCAACTGGTTTTCGTCGCGCTGCGGCGCGGTGCAGCCTTCGAGATAGCTGACGTAAGCGCCCTTGTCGGCGATGATCAGCGTGCGTTCGAACTGTCCGGTGTTGCGCTCGTTGATGCGGAAATAGGTCGACAGCTCCATCGGGCAGCGCACGCCCGGCGGCACGTAGACAAACGAGCCGTCGGAAAACACCGCCGAATTCAGCGTCGCGAAATAATTGTCCGAGGTCGGCACGACCGTGCCGAGATACTTCTTCACCAGTTCGGGGTGTTCGCGGATCGCTTCCGAGATCGGCATGAAGATCACGCCGGCGGCCTTCAATTCCTTCTGGAACGTGGTCGCGACCGAGACCGAATCGAAGACGGCATCGACCGCGATCTTGCGTTGGCCTTCGGGACGCACGACGCCTTCCAGCACCTCGACTTCGCGCAAGGGAATGCCGAGCTTTTTGTAGGTTTCCAGGATGTCCGGATCGATCTCGTCGAGCGAACCGATCGTCTTCTTCGGCTTCGGCGCCGAATAGTAATAGAGGTCCTGGTAGTCGATCTTGGGATAGTGGACGCGGGCCCATTGCGGCTCGGTCATGGTCAGCCAGCGGCGATAGGCCTCAAGGCGCCATTCCAGCATCCAGGCCGGCTCGTTCTTCTTGGCGGAGATGAAGCGGACGGTATCCTCCGACAGGCCCTTGGGGGCCTTGTCGGACTCGATAAGCGTCTCAAATCCATATCGATATTGGTCGACGTCGATCTGCCTGACGCGATCGACCGTCTCTTGTACGGCTGGCATTCCATCCTCCGCTCGCGGTTTCAAGGACCGCGGTGGATAATCAATTCGGCAGTCCTATTACGATGCTTCTCCGACCAAAGCACCCGCTTAGAACCATTCAACCTGTGTTTCGTCGTCCCTTAAGTAAGGTATTGGCAAGCTTTCGCCAAGCCTTGAGGGTCAATTCAATGTCTGTCTGTGACGTAGACCACCCAAGACTGAGCCGCACAGCTCCCTGAGCCAGTTCCCGGCCCTGCCCCATGGCATCAAGGACATGCGACGGCTGGACCTTGCCCGACGAGCAGGCCGAGCCCGACGATACCGCAATACCGGCGAGGTCGAAGCCAATGACCGCCGTTTCGGCCTTGAGCCCGGGAACCGTGAATAAGGTCGTGTTCGGCAGTCGTGGCGTGGTTTCCGAGAACACGATCATGTCAGGTGTCTGCTTCAGGCCTTCCTCGAGGTGATGTTTGAGGTCCTGCAGGAGGCGGGAATCCACTTCCAGAGCGGCCATTGCCGCCTTGGCGGCTGCGCCGAACGCCGAAATCCCCGCGACATTTTCGGTCCCGGCCCGGCGTCCGAGCTCCTGCCCGCCACCGCGCAGCAGCGGCTCCAACTCCCCGACGTCCTCCGCCAACACAACAGCACCAACGCCCTTGGGGCCACCGACCTTGTGCGCCGAAAGCGTGATAAGATCGGTATCCATTAGCTTGATATCAAAAGGTATTTTCCCGAGCGCCTGGATCGCATCGACATGCAGGAGGCCGCCGGCCTCGTGGACGATACCAGCCACCTCCGCGATCGGCTGGATGGCGCCGGTCTCATTGTTGGCTGACATCACCGACACCAGCGCCGGAGGGCCGTTCAGCAGCTCGCGCAGATGGTCGAGGTCGATCAGGCCCGAGGCCGTGACCTTGATGGTGCTGACCGCCTCGGGCGGAAACCGTCCACCCGACAGCACCGAGGCATGTTCGATCGCCGACACCAGCAGCCGATGAACCGGTTGTCCCGCGCCTCGCCGCAAGCCCGGCGTCAGCGCCAGTGCGTTGGCCTCGGTTCCGCCGGAAGCGAAGACCACGTCCTGCGGCCGCGCGCCGACCGCTGCCGCGACCGCGGAACGGGCATCCTCGAGCAGCCGGCGCGCCTGGCGGCCTTCGGTGTGCACCGAGGACGGGTTGCCGGCAAGATCCCACGCAGCCGCCATCGCCGCTTTCGCTTCGGGGCGCAGCGGCGTGGTCGCATTCCAGTCGAGATAGACCCGGTCGGGCATCGGAGTATAATATTACCTGTAACGATGGGCTGCGCGCTAATATTTTCACCGCCGCAACGGCCTGGCCGCCTTATCGCAGTTGGTGATCCCTGCGTCTGCAGGCAACCGCAGGCTAACGCCTTGAACACGCTTCGAGATGTTCAAGATGCTTGCTTTTTGCCCCTCGCCTCATGTTAGAACGCGGCCGACAGTTCACGGAGCGCCGCGCGCGCATCTCCCAACGACAGCTGATTGACGTTTCTCCGCCGGATCAATTCCGTCGCCCAGGAAACACTTCGCCCAGGAACACTTCCAAGGATCATCCATGCCCGAAGTTATTTTCACCGGTCCCGCGGGCCGCCTCGAAGGCCGCTACCATCCGGCGAAGCAGAAGAACGCGCCGATCGCGATGATCCTGCATCCGCATCCGCAGTTTCACGGCACGATGAATCACCAGATCGTCTACCAATGCTACTACGCGTTTGCGCATCGCGGCTTTTCGGTGCTGCGATTCAATTTCCGCGGCGTCGGCCGCAGCCAGGGCTCGTTCGACCACGGCACCGGCGAATTGTCGGACGCGGCATCCGCGCTCGACTGGGCGCAGACCATCAATCCCGAGGCGCGCGCCTGCTGGGTCGCGGGCTTCTCGTTCGGCGCCTGGATCGGCATGCAGCTCCTGATGCGCCGGCCCGAGGTCGAAGGTTTCATCTCGATCGCGCCGCCCGCTAATCTCTATGACTTCTCGTTCCTCGCGCCCTGCCCGTCGTCGGGCCTGATCGTGCATGGCGAGAAGGATGCGGTGGTGCCACCGAAGGACGTCAACACGCTGGTCGAGAAGCTCAAGACCCAAAAGGGCATCGTGATCGACCAGCAGATCATCCCCGGCGCCAACCATTTCTTCGACGGCAAATTGCAGCCGCTGATGGAAACGGTGACCGGCTATCTCGACATGCGGCTCGCCAACGTCCGCTAACCAGAGCGTTTTCAAGCGAAGTGGACACCGGTTCGCGTGAAGAAAACGCGTCAAAACAAGAATCACGCCACGCGATGACCGCCTTCGTCGCCCTGCTCCGTGCCGTCAATGTCGGCGGCACCGGCAAGCTGCCGATGAGCGAGCTCAAGGCGATGTGCGAGGCGCTCGGCTTCGACGGCGTCCGCACCTACATCGCCAGCGGCAATGTGGTGTTCACCAGCCGCAAATCCGTATCCGCAGTCAAGAAGGCGCTGGAAGCGCGACTGGAAGCCTTTGCCGGCAAGCCGGTCGGCGTCATGGTGCGCACCGCCGCCGAGATGCAGGCCGTGCTGAAGGCCAATCCATTTCCCAAGGCGCCTGGCAACCGCACGGTTGCGATCTTTCTCGACGCGAAGCCGCCAGCGGATACGCTGGCCGCCGTCAAGGGCCGCAAGGACGAGGAAATCGGATTGGGCCTGCGCGAGATCTACGTCCACTACGGCGACGGCATGGGACAATCCAAACTGGTGATCCCAGCCGCCAAAGCGGGAACCGCGCGCAACATGAATACGATTGCCACGCTCGCGAAGATGGCAGCGGAGCTATAGGTGCCGTAGGATGGGTGGAGCGCAGCGATACCCATCCTTCTCGCCGCGCAAACGCAATTGATGGGTATCGCTTCGCTCCACCCATCCTACGCATTCACGCCGCCAGTTTCAGCATATGCGCGTTATGGCGAACCAGGAACGCGTGCAGCAATTGCGGATAGTCGGCGCCGACGGCGTTGCGAACACTTTTGCGCTTCGCCAATTCCGTCCGCCACGCGCGCACCTTCGGAGTCTCCGCAAAGATCGAGAGATCGATCAGTCCATCGAACACATCGAAATAACGGAAGATCGGCGCGAACACCGCGTCCACCAGACTGAATTTCTCGCCGGCAAAGAATGGCCCCGAACCCAGCGCCTCCTCGACGCGCGCGAACTTCGCGGCCACCGCCACGCGCTTGGATTCAAACACCGCGGCATCGCCTGTTGTCTCGAGGCCCCACAATTCGCCGAGGATGGTCGAGCCGAATTCCATCCAGGCCCGGTGCTGCGCCCGCTGCAGCGGATTTTCGAGATGCAGCTTGGCGCCGCCCTGCGTATCCTCGATATATTCGCAGATCACGTTGCTCTCGAACAACGCCGCCTCGCCCTCTTCATTGCGCACCAGCAGCACCGGCACCTTGCCGAGCGGCGAAAGCTTGAGGAACCAGTCCGGCTTGTTGGCGAGGTCGATGTCGACGCGCTCGAAGGCGACGGCCTTTTCGTTCAGCGCAATCACGGCGCGCTGCACATAGGGACAAAGCTTGTGGCTGATCAAAGTCAGTTTTGCCGTCATGACGACCTCCGGGCGAGCCAACGTCTCGCTTCATGCATCTGCATCGAAATTAGATGCATTTGCATTCAGTTGTCAAGGTCGATGCAATTGCATCAACAACTCTTGATCCGGCACTGGCGGCCGGGGCACTGGTGGCCGGGGCACTAACAGCCGGAGGTTACGGCCGGGCCATGATCCCCCCGGTCATGGGAATGGGCACACCGGTCGTAGCGGGATAGCTCAGCGGCAGGCCTTTCAGGCCCCGTGCCGCCAGAAAGCCAAAAGCCTGCGCCTCGATGGCGTCCGAGGCCCAACCCAGTGCATCCGCCGCCTCGACGGTTGCGGGTTGAAGCCGGTCGCGCAACATCCGCAGCATGGTCAGGTTACGGGCGCCGCCGCCGGCCACGATCCAGCTCTTCGGCGCCTTCGGCAGCAGCGGCACGATCCGGGCGATTGCGGCCGCCGTAAACGCGGTCAGGGTTGCGGCCCCATCCACGGGCGACATCCCGTTGACCTTGAGCGCGGCGAAATCGTTACGGTCGAGCGATTTGGGCGGCGGCAGCGCAAAGAACGGCAGCGTCAGCCCCCGCGCAATCCAGGCCTCATCGACCTTGCCTTGCGCGGCGGTTTGGCCCGCGGTGTCGAAGCCCTGGTTCAAGACACGGTACATATGGTCGTCGAGCAGCGCGTTGCCGGGCCCGGTGTCGCAGGCGATCAGCGTGTCGGTCCCGTCGATATAGGTGATGTTGGAGACCCCGCCGATATTAACCACGACGATCGGCCCCTCGCGCTCCAGCGACTGGGCCAGTGCGCGGTGATAGACCGGGACGAACGGCGCGCCCTGTCCGCCGGCGGCGACGTCGGCGGCGCGGAAATCATGCATGACCGGGATATGGATCGCCTTGGCCAAGGCGGCGGCATCGCCGATCTGCACCGTCAATCCGCGCTCGGGGCGATGCAGCACGGTCTGGCCATGAAAGCCGACGATATCGATGTCCTGGGCGGAGATGCGGTGCTGCGCGGTAAAGGCGGCTATAGCCTCGGCATGGGCCAGGGTGACGGCCTGTTCGGCCTCCCGAAGGATACCGGGGCGCGCATCGCGCTGCGGCAGGTCGACCGCCTCGTACAGCGCCTGGCGTAGCAGGCGGCGTTCCATTTCGCTATAGGGACGGTATCCCGATGGCCCGAAAGCCCGGACCTTCCTTCCATCGGTTTCGATCATGGCAACGTCGACCCCGTCGAGCGAGGTGCCACTCATCAAACCTATGGCCGTCAACATCATTGTCGTAGTGCCTTCGCCACGCCCTGCTCGAATCGTCCCGCCGACGACGACCAGCTTGTGCCAAACACGGACATCTTATAATGCCACACCGCACGCGCTTGCGGCAGCCCATTCCGCTATGGTTCCGCAACTCGTTACAATTACCATGAAAATAGAATGATCAGAGTCGCAGCGCCATGACCGCATTTAAATCAGATTTCCTGAACATTTTACAGGAACGCGGCTTCATCCACCAATGTTCCGATTTCGACGGCCTCGACGCGCTGGCAGCCAAAGGCCAAGCCACCGCCTATGTCGGCTACGACTGCACGGCGCCGTCGCTGCATATCGGCAACTACCTGACCATGATGATGTTGCACTGGCTGCAGGAGAGCGGGAACAAGCCGATCACCCTGATGGGCGGGGGAACCACCATGGTCGGCGATCCCTCCGGCAAGGACGAATCGCGCGCCATCCGCTCGATCGCGGAAATCGAGGCCAACAAGGCCTCGATCCGCGGCGTGTTCGCCAAGGTGCTGCGCTACGGCAACGGCGCCAGCGACGCCATCATGCTCGACAATGCCGAATGGCTGACCAAGCTGAACTGGATCGAGATGCTGCGCGACATCGGCCGGCACTTCTCGGTCAACCGCATGCTGACGATGGACTCGGTGCGCCTGCGGCTGGAACGCGAGCAGGAGATGAGCTTCATCGAGTTCAACTACATGGTCTGCCAGGCCTATGACTTCGTCGAACTGGCGCGGCGCACCGGCTGCCGGCTGCAGATGGGCGGCTCCGACCAGTGGGGCAACATCGTCAACGGCGTCGACCTCGGTCGGCGCATGGGCACCGAGCAACTATACGCGCTGACCACGCCGCTGCTGACGACCGCCTCGGGCGCCAAGATGGGCAAGACCGCGCAAGGCGCGGTCTGGCTCAACGCCGACGCGTTCTCGCCTTACGATTTCTGGCAATACTGGCGCAACGTCGAGGACGCCGACGTCGTCAAATTCCTGAAGCTGTTCACGATCCTGCCGATGAGCGAGATCAACAAGCTGGCGGCGTTGCAGGGCGGCGAGATCAACGAGGCCAAGAAGGTGCTGGCAACCGAAGCGACCGCGCTGCTGCACGGCCGCGATGCCGCCAACACCGCTTTCGAAACCGCGCGGCAGACATTTGAGGAAGGCGCGATTGCGGAAAGCCTGCCGACGGTGGAAATTCCGCGCGGCGAACTTGACGCCGGCGCCGGCGTGCTGGCGATGTTCGTCAAGGCCGGCCTCGTCGCATCGAATGGCGAAGCGCGCCGCCAGATCAAGGGCGGCGGCCTTCGGGTCAATGATGCTGCCGTGACCGACGA
This sequence comes from Bradyrhizobium sp., assembly GCA_013695565.1. Lineage (GTDB taxonomy): Bacteria > Pseudomonadota > Alphaproteobacteria > Rhizobiales > Xanthobacteraceae > Bradyrhizobium. The sequence continues at coordinate 5,921 of JACDAG010000871.1, read as the reverse complement.
GAAGATGGTTCTGAACGCCGCAAACCTCACGCAGGAAGGCGTCATCAAGCTCTCGATGGGCAAGAAGAAGCACGTCCTGCTCAAGCCTGCATAGGCGCATTCGCTCTACGCCCTTGCTCGGCGACATGGAAACGCGCTCCCTGCTCGCCATGGATGACAGGACACCAGGGGGAGAGTCGTTAGCGAAGCCGCTGAAGCCGGCGCATACCGCACTCAACGTGCTGGCGCTGTGCTTCGTGCTGGCGATGGTCGGCCGCGGCCTCGGCGACAGCTTTACGGTTTTCCTGAAACCGATCGCGGAGAGTTTCGCCTGGGACCGCGCCGAAGTGGTCTCGGTCTATTCGCTGACCTGGCTCGCGGGCGGGCTGATGGCGCCGCTGGTCGGCCGGTTGTTCGACCGCTCCGGACCGCGCCTCGTCTATTCGCTCGGGCTGTTGCTGCTCGGCGGCTCGTTCCTGGTCGCTTCGCGCGCGCAGGCGCTTTGGCAATTCCAGCTCTCGACCGGGCTGTGCGTCGGGATCGGCATCTCGCTGATCGGCGTTGTCCCGAATTCGATCCTGCTCGGCCGCTGGTTCGGACCGCGATTTCCGACCGCGATGGCGATCCTCTATTCGGCGACCGGCGCCGGCATCCTGATCCTGTTGCCGGCCTCGCAGGTGCTGATCGACCGGATCGGCTGGCGTAACGCCTATCAATGGTTCGGCATCGTCGCGCTGTGTCTTTGCTATTGATGCCGTGGCGACGGTTCGCCAGCGGATCGCCGCATGTGGCGCAGAAAGCCGACACCGGCTTTGTCGACAACGGCTGGACGCTGAAGAGCGCGATAAGCCACCACACTTTCTGGGCGTTGTTCTCGACTTTCTTTTTCACGGCCGTGGCGATGTACGCGATAACAGCGCAGATCGTGGCGTATCTGATCGACGCCGGGTTCCCTCCGCTGGAGGCTGCCACCGCCTGGGGCTTTTCCGGCGTGGTGCTGCTGTTCGGCATGCTCGGGATATCGACGCTGGACGGCATCATCGGCCGCAGGCCGTCGGTGCTGTTCAGCTACGGCGTCTCGATCGTCGGAATCATCCTGCTCTGGCTGCTGCAATACTATCCGAACTACTGGCTGCTGACCGGCTTCATCGTCACCTTCGGCAGCATGATCGGTTCGCGCGGCCCACTGATCACGGCAACCGCGCTCAACATTTTCCGCGGCAAACGTGTCGGCACCATCTTCGGCACGATCTCGATCGGCAGCGGCCTCGGCTCGGGACTGGGCTCCTGGGCCGGCGGCCTGATCCATGACTGGACCCACAGCTATAACGCGCTGTTCGTGTTCGCGCTGGTCAACGTGGTGCTGGGATTGATCCCGTTCCTGGTGGTGCCGGCGCTGCGGCGCTGACGATGCTTCTCAACGGCCTCAGGTCTCGCCCAGCCCCGCCTTCCGCATACCTTCCAGGAACCGCTCCATCAACTCGGGGGTCTGGTAGGGCACGCTTGCCCTGATCCAATCGAGGGATATATCGGGCTGCTCGCGCCGCACCGTGGCGAGGAACGAACGGGCTTCGTCGATCCGGCCGACCTGCGCAAGGCTTGCGCAGCGCAGACGTTGCGCGCCCTGAAAACCCGGACGCAACCGCAAAAGCTCGTAGGAGCATCGCACCGCCTCCGCATATCGACCGGCCGTATAGTGAGCGACCGCAATACCTCCGAGAAACAGCGCCAGCTCCGGATCAAGCGGGCTGAGCCGGATCGCATCTTCGCCGTGCGCGATTGCCTCGCGATCATGCCCCGCAAACGCCAGGCCATGACTGAGGTAGCAGTGGGCCGCCGCCGAACTCGGATTGAGATCGACCGCCCGGCGAAACGCAGCGATCGACTCCTCGGCGCGCCTTTCCATCATCGATAAATAGCCGAGCGCGATTTGTCCCCAAGGGTCGCAATCATCTAGCACGATGGCGCGGACGATATGGTGGCGGCCGGCGACCAACCCTTGATCGCGATCGATCCAGCCGTTGTGCGCGGCAAACACGAGGCAGAAGCCCAGCAAACTTCGCGCCCGCGCGTAGTCCGGATAAGACTCGACTGCGCGGCTGAGGGCGTCAGTCGCGGCCCGATTATCCTCTCGATTCAGACGCCAGACATGGGTTTGCGCGCGCGCCACGCACTCCCAGGCTCCGAGATCGTCCGGCGACCGCGACAGGGCGCGAAGACCTTCCGCCGCCATCAGGCGGGGTTCGATCGCTGCGACGACATTGCTGGTGATCTCATCCTGTACGGCAAAGATGTCGCCGAGTTCTCGATCGTACCGCTCGGCCCAATGATGGCCGCCGGTCGTGGCATCGATCAGCTGCGCGCTGATTCGAATCCGCTTGCCAGCCCGGCGTACGCTGCCTTCCAGTACGTAGCGCACGCCGAGTTCACGCGCGACCTGCTTCACGTCGACCGCGCGGTTCTTGTAAACAAATGTCGAGTTGCGCGCGATCACGAACAACCAGTGGATCCGCGACAGGCCGGTGATCAGGTCTTCCGAAATGCCATCGGCGAAGTGCTCCTGGTCTGAATCTTCACTCATGTTGGAGAACGGCAGCACGGCGATCGAAGGGCGATTGGGCAGCACCAGCGCGGGTTCACCGCTCTCGACGGCAACCGTAGGCGGGGCAACCGCTGTTTTCCCGACAAACCGGTAACCCCGGCGATGCAATGTTTCGATATAGCGGGGACGCCTTGCATCGTCCTTCAGCGCACGCCGAAGTTCCTGGATACAGGTCACCAGCGCGGCGTCCCCCACATTGACCTCCGGCCAGACCGCGCCGAACAGCTGGTCCTTGGTGACGACCTCGCCGGGGCGTTCGGCCATAAAGCTCAGCAGCGCAAGGGCCTTGGGTGTCAGGTGCACGGTTCGGCCTCCCGACATCAACCCGCCCTGGGGCTCAAGTCGATAGCGTCCGAACGTAAGTGTCCGCTCTGACATGGTTTCTCCGGCTCCGAAGGTAGCACAAACCTCCCATAGAAATCCCGTTTCTCGCTTATGACTTCCGGCCCGACGGCCCCTACCCTTGGTAATTAAATTCGGGATTCTGCTCTTTTTTCGATCGGGCAATTCGAGACGGGCTGACTTTTATGAGCGGCCAACAGGGAGAAGCGCGATGAGAACAACACTTGCGATCGCGGTGACGCTTTCGGCCGGCCTTTCGCTGGTGCACGCGCAGTCAACCGGCGAAAAGCTCGGCACCGTCAATTTCGAAACGTCCTGCAGGCCGGAGGCGCAGAAGCTCTTCAACCAGGGCATGCTGTATCAGCACTCGTTCTGGTACCGCGCGTCGCAAAACGTATTCGAGGACGCGTTGAAGGCCGACCCGCAATGCGGCATCGCCTATTGGGGCATCGCGCTCAGCATGCTCTGGAATCCCCACGTCCCCACACCCGCAAAAAATCTCGCCGATGGCGCCGCCATGATCGCCAAGGGCAAGGGCGTTGGCGCCGGGTCCCAGCGCGAGCGTGACTATCTGGATGCGCTTGCTGTCATGTATGCCGACTCGGACAAGGTCGACCATCGCACCCGTATCGTCGCCTATGCGAAGGCCATGGAGCAACTGGCGCAGCGCTATCCAAGCGACGACGAAGCGCAGATTCACTACGCGCTGGCGCTCAATACCTCGGCTTCGGCCGCCGACAAGACCTACGCCAATCAGATCAAGGGCGCTGAAATCCTCGAGCCGATCTCAAAACGCCAGCCGCAACATCCCGGCGTCGCGCATTACCTGATTCATTTGTATGATTACCCCTCGATTGCGGAGAAGGGCCTCGATGCGGCCAGGCGTTACGCCAAGATCGCACCCGCGGCCGCCCATGCCCAACACATGCCGTCGCACATCTTCACCCGCGTCGGCTATTGGGATGAATCGATCTCATCGAACATCCAGGCGGCGCGGGCCGCCAAGGAAGCCAAGGACTTCCACGACCAGCTGCATGCCATGGACTATCAGGTCTATGCCAATCTGCAGCTTGGACAGGACGCCAAGGCCAAGGCTCTGATTGACGAGATGAGTGGGGTGACCGGCCTTACGGAGACGTACCTGCCCGGCCCGTACGCGCTGGCTGTGTCGCCGGCACGCTATGCGGTGGAACGCGGCGACTGGAAATCCGCGGCCGAACTTCAGGTCCGTCCCAGCCCCTTGGCTCATGTGCAAGCAATAACGCATTTCGCGCGCGCGCTCGGCGCTGCGCGCTCTGGCAATCCCGAAGCCGCCAAGGCTGATATCGCAAGGCTCGGGGAACTGCGCGACAGACTGCGTGACGCCAAGGACGCCTATTGGTCCGAGCAGGTTGATATCCAGTCGAAGGTCGCCTCTGCCGTGGTGCTCTTTGCCGAAGGCAAGCGCGATGAGGCGCTCACTGCCATGAGCGCCGCCGCCGACGCCGAGGACAAGACCGAAAAGCATCCGGTGACGCCTGGCGTGCCCAAACCGGCGCGCGAATGGTACGGCGTCATGCTGCTTGAGAGCGGCAGTGCCAGGGAAGCGCTCGCCGCCTTTGAGGCAACGCTGAAGAAGGAACCCAACCGGCTCGGCGCGTATGTCGGCGCAGCAAAGGCCGCCGAAAAGGCCGGCGAAACCGCCAAAGCCCAGGAATATTACAAGAAGGTCGTCGCCATCGCCGGCGATGCCGACAAGAGCCGGACCGAGGTCAGCGAGGCGCGCGCGTTCCTGACGAAGAAGTCGTGAGACCCCAACGCCAATCATTTCCGGAGAAGGTCGTGAGAGCATTCCTGTCCCTGTGCGTCCTGGGTACTCTCTCGGCTCCGGCGCAGGCCGAACCCCGGCAAGTGCTCGGCTACGCCGGGGTACTCGGCGAATGGGAACTGACGGCCACCGTCAACGAAAAAGCGCACTGGTGGAGCAAGGATTTTTCCGGGTCGCTGTCGATGAAACACGTCGGTATCTGCACGCGGGATGGTCCGGAGGAGAGGACCGGAGAAATCCGCTTTCAGATATCGGCATACTCGTCCCAACTGGATGCGAAATTGCTGGTAGAGGGCATTGAATGCACCTACAGCGCACGGCACGCAGAGCCATACAGCGGGATGATGACCTGTCCAGACCGGGAAGCCATTCCGCTCAAGCTGTGGCTCAGATAACGCCCTGATGATCCACGTGTACGCCGCAGGGCGAAGTTCACTTTCGACCGTGGCACATGCTGGACGCAGTCGCCGGAAAGGCGACTACACCCTGGCTTCGCTTCGCGCCCCGCGCGGCTACGCGGCACGGCGATCTTCAACGGCCCGATGGATCGATTTGCGTTGGAGGCGATGAGCCGCGACGGCTTTGTCGGCATCCGGCTGCCGTTCATCGGCCTGCCGAAGCTTCCTGATATCTCAACCTTCCACTATCGCGCGCTGTTTAGCCGCCTCACCGATCTCGACTGGCATATGCATCCCCATGTCGACGGCGAAGACCTGCCGAAGATCCTGCCGACGCTCGAAGCCTCCGGAGTCAAGATCGTGGTCGATCATCTCGGCCGCCCGGATCCGCAATCAGGTATCAACAGCGAAGGCTTCAAGACACTGCTGCGCTCCATCGCCAAGGACCGCACCTGGGTCAAGCTATCCGGCGGCTACCGGCTCGGGCCACAGGGAAAGGAAAACGCGCGCGAACTCTTGCGCGTCGCCGGGCCCGACCGGCTGGTGTGGGCGAGCGACTGCCCGTTCGTCGGCCGTGAGGGCCAGTTTCCGTACAAGACCACTGTGGACTGGCTGGTCGATGCGATCCCCGACGCCGCCGCGCGCGCGAAAATATTCGGGGCGACGGCGCGCGATCTCTATTTCGACGGTGAGTAGATATCGCACACGTTCGCGACGGGCTTGTTCAGCGGATGCAAAAAGGTCATCGGTAGTTGAATACCGAACATTCGACTACAGATAGTAGGAAGTGCAG
>JACDAG010000834.1 GCA_013695565.1 Bradyrhizobium sp. | reverse complement strand
GCAGCAGCCCGTAACTGCGGTCCTTGATCAGGGCGACGCGGCCGGTTTCGAAGTAGGTGGCATAGACGGCGTTGTTGACGTGCTGGTTGGGGTCGAGGTCGGCGAAACGCACATTGTCGGACAGCCGATAGGGGAAGTCTTCCAGGCGCGGCGTTGAATCGAGGCGGGCAGGGGCGTTCACGGGGGCAGTCTCCGAAGTCTCACCCCCGTTACAGCCCAGTTATTCAGCTCCGGCAAGGGGTTGGGGCGGAGCTATCGGCCATATTATGGCTTTCCTGTTCCACCGCCGTTGGCTATAGCGTTTTCCAGCGAAGTGGATACCGGTTCGCGTCAAGAAAACGCGTCAAATCAAGAATCTAGAGTCTCGTTCCGATTCAATCGGAACGGACTCTAGACAGACGCTGCCCCAGAAGCGCCGCCCAGGCCATCGGCTTGGCCCAACCGAAAAGAAGCTGAGATGAGCGAAGCGATCAAAACCGATGTGCTGATTATTGGCGCAGGTCCTTGTGGACTGTTCGCCGTGTTCGAATTGGGCCTGCTCGATATGAAGACCCATCTGGTCGACATCTTGGACAAGATCGGCGGCCAGTGCGCCGAACTCTATCCGGAAAAGCCGATCTACGATATTCCCGGCATTCCCTTCGTCACCGGACAGGGCCTCACCGAAGCGCTGCTGGAACAGATCAAGCCGTTCAATCCGACCTTCCATCTCAACGAGATGGTCGAGACGATCGAGAAGATCGGCGATCCCGGCTTTCGCGTCACCACCGACGCCGGCCAGGTGTTCGAATGCAAGGTGGTCGTGATTTCTGCCGGCGGCGGCTCGTTCCAGCCGAAGCGTCCGCCGGTACCTGGCATCGAAGCCTATGAAGGCACCTCGGTGTTCTACGCCGTGCGCAAGATGGAGCAGTTCCGCGACAAGAACATCCTGATCGTCGGCGGCGGCGATTCCGCGCTCGACTGGACGCTCAACCTGCACCCAATCGCCAAGCGCGTGACGCTGTTGCACCGGCGCGACGATTTCCGTGCAGCACCCCATAGCGTCGAGCAGATGCGCAACCTGGTGGCTACCGGGAATATGGATCTGCGGATCGGTCAGGTCACCTCGCTCGAAGGCGAGGGCGGCAAGCTCTCCGGCGCCGTCATGAAGGACAACGCCAACGCCGTCTCCAAGGTCGAGTGCGATACGATGCTGCCGTTCTTCGGGCTGACCATGAAACTCGGCCCGGTGGCGAACTGGGGCGTTGCGCTCGAGAACAATCTGGTGCCGGTCGAGACCGCCGCGTTCGAGACCAATGTTCCCGGCATTTTTGCGATCGGCGACATCAACACCTATCCCGGCAAGCTGAAGCTGATCCTGAGCGGCTTCCATGAGGGCGCCCTGATGGCGCAGAAGGCGCACCGCTACGTCTATCCGGACAAGCGGCTGGTGTTCCAGTACACGACCTCGTCGTCGAGCCTGCAGAAGAAACTCGGGGTCAACTGATTCCAACCAAAATAAGGCCGCGGTGTGCTCGCCGCGGTCACTCGATCGCCTGTCCGGGACTGGAACCGTCCGCGAAATGGCCTTAGTCTGCGGTCATTCATTTTGTGGATTATTCAGGTGATGACGATGCGAAATGCGCTTTCCGGATTGCGACTGATCTTGCCGATCGTGCTGGGGCTGGTGTTCGCCACGCAACTTGTGGCGCAGCCGGCCGAACCGTCGGCCGCGGGTCTGTGGCAGAAGGTCGAGAAAGGCAAGCCGGTCGGATGGTTTCTGGTGGTCGATCGCGACGGCATCTTCGAAGGCGCGTTCGCCAAGCTTTTCCCGGAGCCCGGTGACGCTCCCAATCCGGTCTGCTCAAAATGCACCGACGATCGCAAGGATCAGCCGTGGCTCGGGCTCTCCTTCATCCGCGACATGAAGCGCAACGGACTGAGCTACGAGAATGGCAACGTGCTCGACCCGCGCGACGGCAAAATCTACAAGGCCAAGATGACCGTTAGCGCCGACGGCCAGACGCTGACCATGCGCGGCTATATGGGCATCTCCCTGTTCGGCAAGGATGAGGTCTGGACCCGCTTGCCGGACACCTCGATCGCTTCGCTCGATCCGGCGGTCATTGCGAAATACCTGCCGGCGCAGGCGGCGGCAATGAAACCACCCGCCGCGGCGAAAGCACCGGTTGCGGCGAAGAAGACAACCGCCCCTGCACTCGCGCCGCCACCTGGAGCTCCGGCCCCGGCGCGTTAAATAAAATTACTAGGCGGGGGGTCATCGGGGTCATCGCCGGGAGCCCGATGGGCGAGGCCATGGGCGGTCTTACAAATTGGGCGATGATCGAGATGTGCCCTTGATTTGCCCGACGTGTCAAAATGTTTTTTCGGGTTTGCCGAAAGAATTCATGCCAGCGCCCCGTTACTTTGCATGGGGTTGTTTTCGATATTTTATTTTTGAGGCCGCCTAACGTAATCCCGGTAACATCGGGATCGGCGATACCGGCTGCGAAATCACTTCAGGCATGGCGGCATCCAGCTGCAGTACGGCGGCGGCCGCCGGCAGGGCCGCGTCCGCCATCGCGGCGTGGCCTTCGGCGCTGGGATGCACGGCGCCGCCATACACCGTCGACAGAACCCCCCAGGTCGCATCGTGGATGTCGCTGGGCTGTTGCGACGACGGCAGACCCTGCGGATAGGTCATCGCCGTAAAGTAGCTGTCATTGGCGTCGCGGATCCAGCGGGCGCGCGGCAGATAGGCGCGATATTCGCCGGCGCTGCGGCCGCATAGCATCGGCTGGCTGGCCGCGGTGACGATATCGGGATCGAAGCTTTCGCCGCGGGCCGAGAAACATTGGCGATCGAATTCGGGATCGCTCTCGGCGCGTGCGCAGAAACCGTGGCTGGCAAAATTCGCCTGATGTGCATCGACGAAGGTCATGCGGTCGGCGCGCGGGTTGCGGCACAGGATGCCGGATTGGCACAGCGCGAGCGCTTTCAGTTGCGGCAGGAATTCACCCTCGACGAAGTTCGAGACCGCCGCGAGCCGCTGCGGCTCGGCATTGAACGAGGGGTGAATATCGAAGCCCGCCCGTCCGCCGGGGCAGGGCACGCCGTTGGCCGCCAGCGTCGGGTTGGCGTAGGAGGTATAGACGACGCGGGACATGTCGCCGACCAGCGGTTTCAACGCCTCGCGCAGCTTGGCGAATCCTTGCGGCAGGTCGCGCATCAACGCGCCGCGCGCATCGTCGACCGACGCCAGCACGCCGCTGCGCCGGAACAAAGCGCGCTCGGTCGCCGTATCCACGATCACGTCGGCGACGAGCCCCGAAAAATAGATGTCGTTGGCGCCGACCGACAGCAGTACCAGGTCGAGCTTGCGGTCGGGCTGACGGCGCTTGGCCGCCGTGACCGCTTCGCGCAATTCGCCGATCTGGGCGTTGACCGTGCCCTGACAGGCGCCCGATTTCGACGGCGGGCAGTCGCGGGCGCGCTGCGAGCCAAACAGGCCGTCGGCGATGGTGGCGCCGGTGCAG
>JACDAG010000813.1 GCA_013695565.1 Bradyrhizobium sp. | reverse complement strand
GACATGTACAATATGCGTGAGCCGCTGGCGAAAGCCGGCCTCGTCTATATTGACGAGCCGGAGAGCGACTGAGATGGCAACACGTCTGCGCACCTTGCTCGGCGACCATCCCGGCACCGCGGCGCTGAAGAGCGGCGCGCTCAAGTCGGATCTGGTCGAATTCGATTTTGTCGACTATTCGCCGACCAACAAGGGTTTCAAACCCATGGTCCGCGAAGCTGCGTTCGACGTCTCCGAGCTCGCCATCGTCACCTATCTGATGGCCAAGAGTTTTGGCAAGCCAATGGTGTTGCTGCCAAACGTGGTGGTGGCGCGCTTCCAGCACGGCCATGCGCTGTACAGTGCGAAGCGGGGCACGCTGAAACCCGCTGACCTGAACGGCAAGCGCGTCGGCATCCGCTCCTTCACGACCACGACCGGCGCCTGGCTGCGCGGCATTCTCGCCAACGATCACGGCGTCGATCTCAATTCGGTCGATTGGGTGACGTTCGAGGACGCCCACGTCGCCGAATTCAAGGACACGACCAAGCGCGCCCCCGCCGGCAAACAGATCGTGCAGATGCTGCTCGACGGCGAACTCGATGCGGTGCTCGGCGAGAAATCCGAGCATGCGGATTTAAAGCCGCTGTTCGCCGATGTCGCCGCCGAGGAGAAGGCCTGGGCTGCCAGGCACAAGATTGTGCCGATCAACCATATGGTGGTGGTGAGTCGGGCGCTGTGCGAGAAAAACCCGGACGCCGTGCGCGAAGTGCATCGTCTGCTAGCGGAGTCGGCAAAGGCGTCGCCGGCCGCGCCGCGCTTTACGGCGGACGAGATGCGGCGCTCGCTGGAACTGATCATCGGTTTTACCGCGCAGCAAGGGCTCATTCCGCGCGTGTTCAGCGTCGATGAGCTATTCAACGACGTCACGCGCGCGCTGGTCTAGAGGAGCAACACAATGACCCCCGAGCCGATCTTCGATCTCGCCCATCTCGGCCACATGGAAATGCTGACGCCGAAGCCGGAGGAGAGCCTGAAATTCTTCGTCGACGTCATGGGCATGACGGTGAGCGGCCGCAAGGGCGAGTCGGTTTATTTGCGCGGCTGGGACGATTACGAGCGCTATTCGCTCAAGCTTACCGCGTCGAAAACCTCAGGCATGGAGCACATGGCGCTGCGCGCGCGCAGCCCGCAGGCGCTGGCGCGTCGCGTCGCCGCGCTGAAGGGGTCCGGATTCGACATCGGCTGGGTCGACGGCGACATGGGGCAGGGGCCGGCGTTCCGCTGCCGCGACCCTGACGGCCACATCGTCGAACTTTATTACGAGACCGAATGGTACCAGGCGCCGCCGGAGCTGAAGCCCGCGCTGAAAAACCAGGCCCAGCGGTTTCCGGCGCGCGGCGTCAATGTCCGAAGGCTCGATCATCTCAATTGCCTCGCGGTCGATATCAAGGCCAACCGCCTGTTCTTCGAAAATTACCTGGGGTTACGCACCACCGAGCAGATCGTGCTCAACGACGGCACCGAAGCCGCGATGTGGATGACGATGTCGAACAAGAGCTACGACTTCGCCTACACAAGCGACCACTACGGCAGAAAAGGCCGCTTCCATCACCTCACCTACGCGCTCGACAGCCGCGAGGAAATTTTGCGCGCCGCCGACATCTTCCTGGAGAACGGCATCCACATCGAGACCGGCCCGCACAAGCACGCGATCCAGCAGACCTTCTTCCTCTACGTCTACGAGCCCGGCGGCAACCGCGTCGAGGTCGCTAACGCCGGCGCCCGTCTCATCCTCGCCCCGGACTGGAAGCCGATCGTCTGGACCGAGGAGGAGCGCAAGAAGGGCCAGGCCTGGGGGCTGAAGACGATCGAGTCGTTTCACACCCACGGGACGCCGCCGGTGTGACGGCGAGCTTGCGCGCGCTTTGCTCATTTTGCACTCGAAACTGGGAGTCCAGCGCGGGTCCGGACCCAGCTTGAGTGGGAGCCGACAGCCGGTCATTGGCGCGGAGCCGCAAGGCGCGTCGAACCTTTTGCATTGTCCCGCCGAAGGAAATGCATGAGTTTTTTGAGGGAGTTAGGCGAGATGCGACGAAGCATTCCTGACGCCCGAACCGGCAGCCAGGTTCGGCGCACCACGTCAGTTCCGTTCGCTTCCGGACTTCCAAAGCGGGGGTAGCCTGGACATCTCTGGGGTGTATGATGCGGTTCGGCGTCCGGTGCAGCACGATCCTAGGGCCGGACTTGCCGTCCAAGAGCGACCCGGCCCCCGCGACGATGAGTGCACAGACCAGCGTAACTGCTATCCCCCCCAAAGGCGAACGTCATCGGTTGACGGTCCTATTCTCCGATTTGGCGGGGTCTACCGCGCTGGGAAGGCAGACCGAGTCGGAATACCTGTCCGAGGTCCTTAGCGAACTGCGCAAGATCTGGCATCAAGCAGCGCTGAACCACGGCGGCCGCGTCATCAGAACGCAGGGAGACGGCGCTCTCGCCATTTTTGGCTACCCACAGTCGGGCGAGGACGACGGCCGACGTGCCGCCGAGGCCGCCCTCGACATCCACGACCGGGTCGGCCGATTGCGGCACGACGGCCTGTCGCCGGCGCTCTTACCGTTGCAAATGCATTCCGGTATCCACGCCGGCACATTGCTCTTGTTCAAGGGCGATCTGGAATCCGGCCGGTTTGATCTGGTCGGTGATGTCGTTAACACGGCGGCCCAGCTGTCGCGGCATGCCGCACCCGGCGAGATTCTCGCCAGCCTGGACGCGCTGGGACCACACGCCAATTTCTTCGAACTCGGCCAAGGTTCCCGCAAGATTGATCCAGAGTCCGGGTTGCCGCACGCGCGTACCGTCCTCAAACGCGGCGCGGCCACTCGGCGCTTTGAAGCTACGTCACAGCGCGGCTTGACGCCCTATATCGGTCGCGGCGAGGTCATCGACTTTCTCAAGGCGTTTCTCGGAGCAGAGCAACTCACTGCGCCGCGCTGTGTTCTCGTCGTCGGCGGCCCGGGAATCGGCAAGACGCGGCTGCTGGAGGAGGTGTTCCGGCGAAGCGATGGTGGCGCGTTCAGGCTGCTGCGCGGCGATTGCGAGAGTTATATTGGTGCGGAGGTTTTGCAGCCGTTCCTGCAGATGCTGCGTGCCTTCTTCGGAATGCAGCTCGATATGCCCAGAGAGGAGGCCGCAAGAACGGCCCGCGCCGCGTTGCGGCCCTGGCTTGCCGAATTGGGTCCGCGTGCAGACTCCATCCTTGGGCTGATATCGTCTGGCACCGAAGCCCGCGGCGTGCGCCCGACTGTCGATGGTGTGGTCGGAGATCTCCTGGTTTTCTTCACGGCATTATCATTGTCCGCCAAGAATCCGGTGGTCCTGGTCATAGACGATTGGCAATGGGCCGACGACGCGAGCCGTCAGCTGTTGGAGGCACTGCTGCAATTGCCCGGCGGCCCGCGCGTGATCTTGGCCAGCCGGCCCCGCGACGACGGCACGGACTGGATCTCCGGCGCGCCCCACTTCGCGCTGGATCCGTTCCAAGGATCGGAAACCGATTTGGCCGTGCGGCGCTGGCTGCCCCAGGCAGACCCATTCATGGTCGCCCGTATCCACAATTATGCAGGCGGCGTCCCCTTGTTCATTGAAGAACTGTGTCATTCCGTTTCGGCTGGCAATCCTGATTCATGGGAGGGCCGCGGCACTCAGGGATGGATCGGTACACTTGCAGCCTCGCGGCTAGCGCGCTTGCCACCCGAACAGGTCAACGTGGTGCGCGCAGCCGCCGTGATCGGCAACACGGTGCCGATTGGGCTATTGGTTTCTGCCTGCGGCAGCGCGCTCGATCCGACAACAATGCGTGGGCTGGCGGATGCGGATTTTCTTTACGCCGAGCCGGATGGACTCGGACTTCGCTTCAAACACGGCATCACGAGGGACGCGGTATACAATTCTATCGGCCTGCGCGAGCGCCAGGCATTGCATCAACACATCGAAGCCGCGCTGCTGGCGCGATCCGAGCTGACTGATCGCGAAGACGCGCTCGAGGCCCTGGCCTATCACTCGCGTGGCGCAGGCCATTGGGAAAGCGCTGCTCACTACGCCGAGCGTGCCGGCGACAAGGCGATGGCTGCCTTCGCGTTGGATCGCGCGCGCGCCCAATATCAGGTTGCGATGGAGGCGCTGGACCGTATCCACGATCGCACACGCGAACAGTCCCTGCGTTGGTGCTTGCTGGCCAACAAACTGGGAATGGCCAGCATATTCGATCCGCTGTCGCTGAGCGATGACGTCACCATTTTCGAACATGCTGTGGCGAAGGCGTATTCGCTGGGCGATGCGAGCGCGATGGCGCGTGCGAACTACTGGCTTGGCTATATGTGCTATGGCTTCGGCCGCTTTCGTGAGGGCGTAGCCCATGCCCGCCACGCATTGGTACTTGCGAAGGAGATCGGCGATCATCGCTTGATCGCTCAGATCGAAGCCTCGTTGGGACAGATTCTTGCCGCGAGTTGCCAGTATGGCGAGGCAACCGCCTTGATGGACGTCGCTGTCTCGGCCAAGCAGCAGCACAGCCGTCCGAACGGCGGCGTCGCCATCGGCTCGGCCTATGCTCTGTCTTGCAAGGGCAGCGTGCTGGCCGACCGGGGCGACTTCGAAGCCGCCCGCGCCTGTTTCAGGGAGGCGATGGTCCTGATCGAAGGTTCGACACACCCGGTCGTGAGTTCGGTGCGCAATTGGATGGCGGTTTCGCTCGTCTGGCAAG
>JACDAG010000795.1 GCA_013695565.1 Bradyrhizobium sp. | reverse complement strand
ATCAGGAACACATTGTTCTCGTAAAGTGCGCTCTGGATGTGGCGGCCGCGGCCGGTACGCTGCCGCTCAGTGAGTGCGGCCTGAATGGCGATCACGCCGAACATGCCACCCATGATGTCGTTGACCGACGCGCCGGCGCGCATCGGCCGATCAGGCAAACCGGTCATGTAAGCCAGCCCACCCATCATCTGCACGACCTCGTCGAGCGCGAGACGGTTCTCATAGGGCCCCGGCAGGTAGCCTTTCAGCGAGCAATAGATGACATGCGGCGCGAAGCTTGCGACCGAATCGTAGTCGAGCCCGGTACGCTTCAGCAGGCCCGGCCGGAAATTTTCGATCAGCACGTCGCTCTTCTCGATCAAGCGACGTGCGACCGTCTGGCCTTCCGATGAACTGGTGTCGATCGCCACGCTGCGCTTGTTGCGGCAGTAGGTTGCGAAGAAACCGGCCGCCGGTCCCTTGAAGGTGCGGGTGCGATCGCCCTTGGGCGGCTCCACCTTGACGACGTCGGCGCCGAGGTCGGCCAGGATGAGCCCGCAGGTGGGACCCATCACCATCTGGCTGAACTCGACGACGCGCAGGCCCGCGAGCGGGCGGAGATCATTGGTACGCGCGGTTGTGTCCTGGTCCGCCATGCTCACGCGGCCCTCCGCTACGCCTTCGGAATTCCCGCCTCATGCAGGTGGCCGGTAAGATGCCTGGCCGGAATGTGCGCGCTGAGAATGGCGCGGGTCGCCATCAGCCGGTCGAGGCCGATACCGGTCGAGAGGCCCATTTCCTCCAGCATGAAGACGAGATCTTCGGTCACGATGTTGCCGCGCGCGCCAGGCGCGAAAGGGCACCCGCCGAGACCGGACACCGCCGCATCGAAGCGGCGGATGCCGGCTTCAAGTCCGGCGACGGCATTGGCGAGCCCCATACCGAGCGTGTCATGCAGGTGCAGCCGCAAGCTCATGGCCGGGCCGAGGTCGCGGCGCACGCCTTGAACAATCTGCTTGATCAGGGGCGGCGTGGCGTATCCGACGGTGTCGGCCAATCCGATCTCGTCGGCGCCCGCCTCGGCATAGGCTGCGGCCAATCGGCGGACCGACCCCTCACCGATGCGCCCTTCCATGGAGCAACCGAAGGCCGTCGAAATGCCGCCCATGAGGTGCGGGCGATTGCCGGCCGGCCGGGCATCGATCGCGGCACGCACCGCACGAAAACCTTCCAGTTGCTCCTCGATGGTGCGGCGGACGTTGGCCTGGTTGTGAGTCTCGCTCACCGAGATGACGAAATAGATGGCGTCGACGCCGGCGGCGATGGCGCGTTCGGCGCCTTTGAAATTAGGCACCAACGCACCGATGGTGGCGTCCTTATGCGTGAGCGCATGCGCCATGACGATTTCGACATCGGCAAATTGCGGAACGACCTTGGGCGGCACGAAGGATCCCGCGTCGATCTCGCGCACTCCTGCCGCGACGATGGCGTCGATGAGCGCGCGTTTCGCCTCGGTGGGAATGAAGATATCGAGGTTCTGCAGGCCGTCGCGCGGACCAGCCTCGCAAATATGAACGTCCGGCGCGTTCGCCATCGCTTCGGCCCTCCCGTGGGCATATTGTTATTTATTGCAACAAAGAACAATCTATGAAACGCTCTGTCAAGTCCAAACGCCACGGTGTGCTTGTGCCGACCCTCGACTATCCCAAAACCCGGCCCGTCAGGAATGGCGGCGCTCCGGCAATTTCAAGCCGCGCCGAGCTCACGGCACACCGAATTCTGGCGGTCGCTCGGCGGGAAGGAATGCAGCCGGGCGACCGGCTGATCGAGCAGCGCCTGGCTGATGAACTCGATCTGTCGCGCGGACCGATTCGACTGGGCCTGAAAGCACTTGCGGCCGCCGGATTGGCGAAGAGCGAGCCCAATTGTGGCTTCGTCCTCGCCAAAGACACGCGCAGCGTGGCGGCCGAGTCGGCGCTGGCGACGTTCAGGCACGGCGACGAGGCCTATGCCGTGATCGCTGCCGATCGCCTCGGCGATCGCCTGCCCGCGAACGTCACCGAATCCGAGCTGATGCGTCGCTACGGGCTGAGCCGGCCGGAACTCCAGCGCCTGCTCGACCGCACGGCTGCGGAAGGCTGGATGGAGCGGATGCCGGGCTATGGCTGGCGTTTCGCCGAGACGTTGTCGAGCCCCGAGGCCTATGAACAGAGTTTGGCGTTTCGCGCCGTCATCGAGCCGGCTGCCATCATGCAACCGGGCTATCGCCTCTCCCCTGAAATCATCGAGCGGCTGCGCCAGCGCCAGCTTCGGATCCTCGGAGGCGAACTCGATCGAATGTCACTCAGCGAAGTGTTCCAGTCGGGCTGCGAATTTCACGAAGAAATCATGCGCGGCACCGACAATACATTCTTTCTGGAAGCGCTCAAGCGCGTCAACTCCATTCGCCGCTTGTTCGCCTATCGCACGTTTGGCGATGGACCGGCGATGAAGCGCCACGTCAAGGAGCATCTGCGCCTTCTTGACCTGCTCGAATCCGAACGCCACACCGATGCGGCAAAGCTCATGGTGCGCCACCTCAGGCGCTCACCGCTCGCGAGCGGTGGCTGAAGGCGAGAATGGGCGCGGCATTTCGCGCCCGATGCTCAGCCGCCCTGCAGGCCCGTGGCCTTGATCAGCGGACCCCATTTCAGCCGCTCCTGCTTTTCGAACTGGGTCAATTCGGCAGGTGTTCCGCCGGCGGTATCAAATCCCAACTCCAGCAGGCGCTTCTTGGTTTCCGGTTCGGCAATCGCCTTGGCCAGTTCCTTGTTGAGGAGATCCACGATCGGCTGCGGCGTGTCGCGCGGCGCATAGAACGCGAGCCAGGCGGTGACTTCGAAGTCGGTTACGCCCTGCTCGGCGATCGACTTGACCCCCGGCATCAGCTCGGTCGATT
>JACDAG010000742.1 GCA_013695565.1 Bradyrhizobium sp. | reverse complement strand
GTGATCGACGAGCATGCCGCGATCTTCATCCTGCAGGGCGCACTGGACCGGCTCGCAAAGCTGCGCGGAGAGCGCTGAGCATGGCCGTGGTGGTCGCGGCGCTACTGCCGGTATTCTTGCTGATCGTGCTCGGCTTCATCCTGAAACGCACACTGATGCGGCTGGAGACGCAGTGGCACGGGCTGGAGCGGCTGACCTACTATGTGCTGTTTCCGCTGTTCTTGATCCAGACGCAGGTGAAAGCCGATCTTTCCAAGGTCCCGGTCGCCGGTGTCGGCGGTGCGCTGCTGGTGGCCGCACTGCTGATGTCGCTGTTGTGCCTCGCCCTGCGACCCCTGCTCGCCCGCGGCGCGGTCGATGGGCCGGCCTTCACCTCAGTGTTCCAGGGCGCGATCCGCTGGCAAACCTACGTGGCGCTGGCCGTCTCCGGCAATCTGTTCGGCGATGTCGGGCTGGCGCTGGCTTCGGTAGCAATGGTCGCCATCATCCCGCTGGTCAATGTGTTCAGCGTCAGCGTGCTCGCGCACTATGCCTCGACCGAGAAGCGCTCGGTCGGATCCATCGTCATGACGGTGGTGCGCAACCCCCTGATCTGGGCCTGCGTGATCGGGCTCGCGCTCAACGTCACCCACATCCAGCTGCCCAAACTCTGGCATGAAGTCGCCGACGCGCTCGGCCGCTCCTCGCTGGCCATCGGCCTGCTCGTGATCGGCGCCGGCCTGCATCTCGAAGGCCTGTTCCGCCCGAGCCTTGCGGCATCGGTCGCGGTGTTTCTCAAGCTCGTTCTGATGCCGGTGATCGCTGTCGCGCTGGCGCTGTGGTTCGGGCTGTCAGGCTCGAATCTGGCGATCGTGACAGCGTGTGCTGCGGTGCCGGCGTCGTCGAGCGCCTATGTGCTGGCCCGGCAGATGGGTGGCGACGCGCCGCTGCTGGCGCAGATCATCACGCTGCAAACCATTTTGGCGGCGATCACGATGCCGGTTGCGATTGCGCTGGCCGCGATGTTCTAATTGCCCGCCAGCCAGAACGTCTGAATCGTCGCCGCCGTGTTGTTGAGACCGTGGATCACAATCGTGAGCCACGTCGAATTGCTGCGGTAGCGGAGATAACCGAGCAGAAGACCGATGCTGAATACTTCGCCGAAGAAGAACCAGTCATATTGCAGGTGAAGAGAAGTCCACGCCAGCGAAGAGAGGAAGATGGCGCCGGGCACCTTCAGGAAGGATTCCGACCAGCCGCGATAGAGAAAGCCGCGCGCCATGATTTCCTCGGAGACCGGCGCAGCGACGCAGAACGCAATCACCAGCAGCCACAGCGCGCCACTGGCCTGCGCCGACTTCAGCACGTCGCCCATGAACCCCGGCGTCACCTCGCGCCCAAGCGCGCGCGACAGCAGGTCCCAGCCGCCGACCAGCACCGCCAGCGAGACCGCACCGATCAGAAAATTCTGCCACGAGGTCCAGCGCAGCGCGAGATAATCGACGAACGGCGTGCGCGAGAAGCGGGTTGCGACCCAGGCCGCGAGCATCACCGCGGGCAATCCCATGATGACAGACAGCGAGATCGTAAGCCCGGCGCCGACGACATGGATCGCCGCGGCGAGATCCATCGGACCTTCCTGCCGCAACACGAAGTAGCCGATGACAGCGGCCTGGCCGACAAACATGCCGGCGAAAATGAACAGCCCCCAAAGCGCCGTGCCCCAGAACTTCCATATCCGGGGCTGCCGCCCAACGGTGGCTTCGAGTGGGGGCGGACTTTCGGGATTGAGGGAATCCATCAACTGACTTTCAGGGCAGCCCGCTTCGGGAATCAGTTCCGTCGCGACGCGATCGGAAAATCATAGGCTTGCCGGCCCGCGCCCGGCAGCGAAAAATGCCACCACTCTTTCGAATAGTTCACAAAGCCTTGCCGGGTCATCGCGGCGACGAGCACATTCCGCCACGTGCGCTGTACCGGCGTGATCGAGGCGGCGGCGGTATGCGATTTAACGTCCGAGCAATCATAACCGGTGCCCATATCGACGCTGCCTTCCGGCGCACGCGCTTCTACGGGAGCGGTGCAGTCGGCGTAGGTCTTGCCGGCATCGAACTTCGCGGAATTGTCGGCGGTCAGATCGACCAGGGACAGATCGAGCGCTGAGCCCGTCGAATGGCCGGAGCGCGTCGCGATATAGCCCAGCCGGAACAGGTCGGCCTTGCGAAGAGCCGGGTTGAAACGCCGCTCGGCCGGCGTCTCCTTGCCATTCCGCGACCACGCCACCATGTCGGCAACCGCGCGCTCCGGCCGGTAACAGTCGAACATTTTCAGGGAGAGCTTTTGCCTGGTGAGTTCCTGCTGGATGTTCTTCAGCGCCAGGGCGACCTCGCGCTTCACGACGCATTCGGCGGCGTCATAACCCCGCAACGGCTTGCCGACAAAGTTGTTCGACGTGGCATAGCGCATGTCCTGGATGATGCCGGGTTCGATATCGCGCAGGTACACAAACCCGCCCGGCAGGGCCTGCGCGTCCGCCGTCTGCGGGCCGGACAGGCCAAGAACGGTTAATCCGATCGCTAAAATAACGTGCCATTTCTGCATTTGACGCCTTCCCCGCGCGCCGAACGCGGCGCAATTGCGGCCCCCTCCATTACCCTGCGCGGCGACAGATCGGGGGATAACTCGCAAGCCCCCTATTCGCACTTGCCCCGCATGGGAAGTCTGCCTATAGCTCTCGTTTTAATGACCCCTGCATCGAAATCGACCTTCGTCCTCGGTCACCGGCATCTGCTGGGAATCGAGGGGCTTTCCGCCGCCGATATTACCGGCCTGCTCGACCTTTCCGAGGAATATGTCGAGCTCAACCGCCAGGTCGACAAAAAGCGCACATCTTTGCGCGGTCGCACCCAGGTCAACCTGTTCTTCGAGGCCTCGACCCGGACCCAGTCCTCGTTCGAGCTCGCCGGTAAGCGGCTTGGCGCCGACGTCATGAACATGTCGGTGTCCTCGTCCTCGATCCGCAAGGGCGAGACGCTGATGGACACCGCCGTGACCCTCAACGCCATGCACCCGGATATCCTGGTGGTGCGCCACCACGCTTCCGGCGCGGTGGAACTTTTGGCGCGCAAGGTTGACGGTTCGGTGATCAATGCCGGCGACGGCGCCCACGAGCATCCGACCCAGGCGCTGTTGGATGCGCTGACGATCCGCCGCAACAAGGGCCGGCTGGAAGGCCTCGTGATCGCAATCTGCGGCGACGTGATGCATTCCCGCGTCGCACGCTCCAACATCCTGCTGCTCAACACCATGGGCGCCCGCGTCCGCGTGGTAGCCCCCTCCACGCTCTTGCCGCGCGGCATCGAGCGGATGGGTGTCGAGGTCGCACGCGACATGCGCGAGGGCCTCAACGGCGCTGACATCGTCATGATGCTGCGGCTGCAGCGCGAGCGCATGAACGGATCCTTCGTGCCGTCGACCGGAGAATATTTTCATTATTTCGGCCTCGACCAGAAGAAGCTCGCTTACGCCAAACCCGACGCGCTAGTGATGCATCCCGGTCCGATGAACCGCGGCGTCGAAATCGACTCATTCGTGGCGGATGGCGCGCAATCGCTGATCCGCGAACAGGTGGAAATGGGAGTGGCGGTGCGGATGGCGGTGCTGGAAGCACTCGCCCGCAACCTGCCGAACGCCTGACATGCTGACCGATCGCCGCCCCATCCTGCTCGCCAACGCCCGCGTCGTCGACCCTTCGCGCGACTTCGACGGCCCCGGTGACGTCCTGATCGCCGATGGCGTGATCCGCGACTCCAAGCGCGGCATTGGTGCTGCCGGCGTCCCCGAAGGCACCGACATCATCAATTGCGCCGGCAAGATCGTGGCGCCCGGGCTGATCGACATGCGCGCCTTTGTCGGCGAGCCCGGCGCCAGCCACCGCGAAACCTTTGCCTCCGCCAGCCAGGCGGCCGCCGCCGGCGGCATCACCACCATCATCTGCCAGCCGGATACGTCGCCGGTCATCGACAATTCGGCCACCGTCGACTTCGTGCTGCGCCGGGCGCGCGATACCGCAATCGTCAACATCCACCCGATGGCGGCACTCACGAAAGGCATGCGCGGCGAGGAAATGACCGAGATCGGCCTGTTGAAGGCCGCCGGCGCCGTCGCCTTCACCGATTGCGCCCGCAGCGTCACCAATGCGCAGGTGATGCGGCGCGCGCTGACCTACGCGCGCGATTTCGACGCGCTGATCGTGCACCACACCGAGGACCCTGATCTGGTCGGCGAAGGTGTGATGAACGAGGGCGAGTTCGCCGCACGGCTCGGCCTGGTCGGCATCCCCAATGCCGCCGAAGCGGTCATGCTGGAACGCGACATCCGCCTCGTCGCGCTGACCGGTGGGCGCTATCACGCGGCCTCGCTGAGCTGCATCGAGTCGCTGGAAATCCTCAAGCGTGCACGTGACGCCGGACTTGCGGTTTCGGCATCGGTTTCGATCAACCATGTCACGCTGAACGAAAACGACATCGGCCCCTACCGGACCTTCCTGAAACTGTCGCCGCCGCTGCGCACCGAGGACGACCGTCTGGCGCTGGTCGCAGCCGTGGCTTCCGGCCTGATCGACGTCGTGATGTCCGATCACAATCCGCAGGACGTCGAGGTGAAGCGGTTGCCATTCGCCGAAGCCGCCGCAGGCGCGGTCGGGCTGCAGACCATGCTGCCGGCGGGCTTGCGGCTGATCCATAATGGCGAGATGGACTTCAAGACGCTGATCCGCGCGCTGTCGACGCGCCCGGCGGAACTGCTCGGCCTGCCCGGCGGATCGCTCCGCGCGGGTTCCGCAGCCGACGTCGTCGTGATCGACGCCGATACGCCCTGGGTGCTCGACCGCGACGATCTCAAATCACAATGCAAAAATACGCCGTTCGACGAAGCGCGGTTCTCGGGCCGAGTGGTGCGGACGATCGTGGGCGGACGGACGGTCTACGAGCATGTCTGAAGGCGCGAAACCTTCACCGGGGTATTCGCGCCGTCAGCGCGCGAAGATCTGCGCAATCGCTTCCATCGAAGTGCCGAGGAAGATGGCGACGAGATAAAGGCCGAAGCAAATCAGCTCAATCCGCTTGCGGGCGCGAGGCATGCTAAATCTCCCTCAATATAAAGATCACGTTGCGGATTTATGGTTAATAATCGGTTGATGCGCGCGTCCGATGCGCGCAAAATGTGCAGGAGTCGGGAGCAATGGCGATGTCGGGTGACGGATTTCTGGTCGTAGCCTTCCTGCTCGGCTATCTCTTCGGCTCGATTCCGTTCGGCCTGGTGCTGACCAGGCTCGCGGGTACGGAAGACCTGCGCTCGATCGGTTCAGGCAGTATTGGCGCCACCAACGTGCTGCGCACAGGGCGCAAGGACATCGCCGCCGCGACGGTGCTCGGTGACGCGCTCAAGGGCACCATTGCCGTAGTGATCTGCGGCTATTACGGCGGGCCCAACGCCGCGATGCTGGCAGCGTTTGGCGCCTTTCTCGGCCATCTCTACCCGGTCTGGCTTAGGTTCAAGGGTGGCAAAGGCGTCGCCACCTATATCGGCGTTCTGATCGGCCTGTTCTGGCCGGCGGCGATCGTGTTCTGCGTGATGTGGCTGGCGACCGCCACCACCACGCGCTACTCGTCGCTCTCGGCATTGATCGCAGCCTTCGTGACCCCACTGTTCCTGTGGTGGTTCGGCCAGCCGGTGCTGGCCTCGCTACTCGTCGTGATGACGCTGTTCCTGTTCTACGCACACCGCGAAAACATCAAGCGCCTGCAGGCCGGGACGGAAGGCAAGATCGGGGAGAAGTGACGCAAAGCGTTGTCACCTCGCCAGCGCCTCCTCCACAAACCGCGCCGCCGCCAACGCCTTCGCATCGTCGCCATAGCGCGCGATGACCTGCACGCCCACCGGCAATCCGCCGGCGGCGATGTGCGCGGGAATGTTCACGCACGGGGTTCCCATCAGCGTCCACAGCCGGTTGTAACGGGCGTCACCCGTCGAGCCCAGGCCCTTGGGCGCTGCGCCCGGAGCCGATATGGCCAGCAGCACGTCGACGTCATCGAAAACTTTCGTCAGCGCGATTCTTGCCTGACGGGTAATCCGCATCGCTTCGTCATAGGCGGCGGGCGTCATGCCCCGGCTTTCGTCGAGACGGCCGCGCAGGTTCGGCGCCATTGCGTCGTAATGTACGCGGTATTCCCAGGCCAGCGCCTGATGCGCTTCGAATTCCTGCACCGTCGGATGCTCGCGCCACGCCTGGGCAATGATCTCCGGCATCGCCAATGTGCGCACCGACGCACCTGAGCGTTCCGCTGCCCTGGCGGCGATCTGCAACGCCTCGGCGCCTTCGGCCTCCGGCGCGCCGGCGAAATCCTGTGTCACCACGCCGATCCGCGGCGTCGGTACTGACGCCTGCGGCAGAAATTCGTCGCGACCGGTCATCGCCGCGAGCCCGTGCGCGACGTCGCGGACACCGGCTGCGAACAAGCCAACTGTATCCAGCGTCCATGAATAACACTTCACGCCGACGGTCGGCAGCAAGCGATAGGACGGCTTGATCGCGGCACAGCCGCAGAACGACGCCGGCCGGATCACCGAGCCGCCGGTCTGCGTCCCCAATGCCAGTGGAATCATGCCGGCCGCGACCGCTGCCGCCGAACCCGCCGATGACCCACCCGGCGTATGTGCCGTGTTGCGCGGATTGAGTGTCGCCGTCGGATCGGAGGACGCAAACGCCGTGGTCGTGGTCTTGCCGACGATGCTGGCGCCGGCCGCCTTCAGCGCCATCACCACCGCCGCATCGCCGCGCGACCGGAATCCCCTGTAGATGGATGAGCCCATCTCGGTCGGAAAATCCGCGGTATCCATGATGTCCTTGATGCCGACGGCAACGCCGCGCAACGGGCCGGCGTCTTCAGCGCGAACACTCGCATCATGGCAGACAAAAGCGCCGATTGCTTTCTCCTGCGCGCCGATCGCCTCCAATGACTGGGTAATCGCGGCCTCGGCGGACAGATCGCCCTGCGCGATGCGGCGTTGAAGATCAGCGAGCGAGATCATGGGATACTCCTGCGGCAGACCACCGGGTTTTACGGAGCGGGCTGGAACGGGGCAAGCGCGGGGCCGCGCATGGCAGCCGTGAGAACAACTGTTGATCGCAATCTCCGGTTGGGCAAAGCTACCACCCACATGCACGACCGAACGCCCAGCACGCCTGACCTCCCCGACTCCGAGCGGATCGACCGGTTGCGGCTCATTCGTTCCGACAATGTCGGCCCGCGTACCTATCGCTCCCTGCTGCAACATTTCGGAAGCGCGCGTGCGGCACTGGAACGGCTGCCCGATCTGGCGCGACGCGGCGGCAGTTCGGGTGCGGGACGGATCTGCAGCGAGGATGACGCACGGGCCGAATTGATCGCCAGCCGAAAGATCGGCGTCCGCCTCGTCGCGCCCGGGGAAGCCGCCTATCCGCCCCGGCTGGCGACGCTCGACGATGCGCCACCGCTGCTCGGCGTCCGCGGTGCGCCTGAAATCATGGCACGGCCGATGATTGCGATCGTCGGCTCGCGCAATGCCTCCGGCGCCGGATTGAAATTCGCAAACCAGCTCGCGCGCGATCTCGGCGACGCCGGTTTTGTCATTATCTCCGGGCTGGCGCGCGGCATCGATCAGGCCGCGCATCGCGCCACGGTCGCAGGCGGCACGGTCGCGGTGTTGGCCGGCGGCCATGACCGGATCTATCCGCCCGAGCATACCGACCTGCTGGCCGCGCTGCTCGAACAGGGCGGCGCGATTTCCGAAATGCCGCTTGGCCATGTACCTCGAGCCCGCGATTTCCCGCGGCGCAATCGCCTGATCTCGGGTGCGTCGCTCGGCGTCGTCGTGATCGAAGCCGCACACCGTTCGGGATCGCTGATCACGGCGCGGATGGCCGCCGAACAAGGGCGCGAAGTCTTTGCCGTCCCCGGCTCGCCGCTCGATCCGCGCGCCGCCGGCACCAACGACCTGATCAAGCAGGGCGCGACGCTGACCACGGAAGCGTCCGATGTCATCAACGCGGTCGCGCCGATCATGGAGCGGCCGGTCGCATTCAGCGCGCGCGAGGGCGATGGCGAGCCGCTGGATTTCGACGCTGATACAAGCGACCGCAAGCGCATCATCGACTTGCTCGGACCAAGCCCGATCAGCCTCGACGATCTGATCCGGATGTCGGACGCCTCGCCCGCCATCGTGCGGTCCGTGCTGCTGGAGCTCGAGCTTGCCGGAAGGCTGGAGCGCCAAGGCGGCGGACTGGTGTCGCTGCTCTGATGTGTCCCGGATCGGCACACTGCAGGGCCCAGACTCAAAATATCGAAAACAACCCCATGCAAAGTAAAAATTAGGAATTTTTTCCGTCAAACTTCGCACGCGCGCCTTCGATCTCGACCCGGTGATCGAACGCCCATTTGCCGAGCGCCTCGACCGGTTTCGACAGCCCGCGCCCGAGGTCGGTCAGTTCATAATCGACGCGCGGCGGAATGGTCGGGAATATCGTTCGGGTGACGAGGCCGTCACGTTCGAGGCCGCGCAACGTCAGCGTCAGCATCCGCTGTGAAATACCGCCAACCATGCGCTTGAGTTCGTTGAAACGCCGCGGCCCGCCGCCGAGCATCATGATCACGAACACGCTCCATTTGTCGCCGACCTGCGCCAGGATCGAGGCCACGCCGCGGCAGTCGCTGCTCTCGTGAGCGCTGGGCGGCAGGACGGGAACATTGATGTGCTCAGGTTTCAAAGCTGTGCTCGGGTTTCAAATTTGTGCGTTCTTGCGGGACTTGTGGATGGTCACTCATATAGCCCCAGTTACAAACCAATACCAAGGGTGACCCAATGAAACTTCTGCATATCGATTCCAGCGTCCTCGGCCCCCACTCCGTCAGCCGCCAGGTTTCCGTCGCCATCGTGGACCGCCTGCGCCAGTCTACGTCCGGCCTTCAGGTAGGCTATCGCGACCTGACCCTGACGCCGCTGGCGCATCTGTCGGGATCGCATCTCGCCGCCGGCCAGGGCGCCACACCCGAGGCATCGCTGCAGCCGGATCTCGCCGCCGGTCAGGTCGTGCTGGAGGAGTTTTTGGCTGCCGACATCGTCGTGCTCGGCGCGCCCATGTACAATTTCACCATTCCAAGCCAGCTCAAGGCCTGGATCGACCGCATTCTGGTGGCGGGCAAGACCTTCAAATACGGCGCGCAGGGCGTCGAGGGGCTGGCCGGCAACAAGCGCGTCATCGTCGCGATCTCGCGCGGCGGCTATTACGGCCCCGGCACGCCGGCCGCCGTCGGCGAGCATCTCGAAACCTATTTGCGCTGGGTGTTCGGCTTTATCGGTGTGACCAATCCCGAATTCATTTCCGCCGATGGAATCCAGGTCGGCCCCGAGCATCGCGAGAAAGCGGTCGCGGGCGCGTTGCAGGCCGCGAGCAATCTCAACGCGGCTTAGCGAGAGACGCCTGCCGTTGCCGATAACAGCGGCAGACACTTCGGCCAGCGCAACCGATGAAAGAGGATTTCATTCGAACGCGCTGGCCGGATTCAGTTTTTTTGCGAAGAGCGCCTTACCCCCGATAGATCGGCGCGCCGCTTGGCGAAGCGGTAGCACCACCATCGACGAACAGTTCCTGGCCCTGGATATGCGCGGCATCATCGGAGGACAGGAACAGCACCGTCTTCGATATATGATCGGGTTCTCCGATGCGCCCGAGCGGCGTGGTGGCACCGATGCGCTTTTCAAAAGCCTTCTCGGCCTCGGGCGTCGCCAGTGCTGCGCCCCAGATCGGGGTACGGATCGCACCGGGCGAGACCACGTTGACGCGGATGTTGCGCGGCGACAATTCGGACGCCATCACCCGCGCCATCGCGCGCACGCCGGCCTTGCTCGCCGCATAGGCGGAATAGCCGGGATTACCGAGCACCGAGATCACCGAACCGTTCAGGATGATGGAGGCGCCGTCATTGAGATGCGGCACCGCGGCCTGCACCGTGAAGAACACGGCCGTAATATTGGTGCGGATGGAGTACGTTCGCGACCAATTGTTGAAACTATGACGC
>JACDAG010000707.1 GCA_013695565.1 Bradyrhizobium sp. | reverse complement strand
GAGCAGAC
This sequence comes from Bradyrhizobium sp., assembly GCA_013695565.1. Taxonomy (GTDB): domain Bacteria; phylum Pseudomonadota; class Alphaproteobacteria; order Rhizobiales; family Xanthobacteraceae; genus Bradyrhizobium. The sequence goes on along the minus strand of JACDAG010000707.1, from coordinate 14,007 downwards.
CGAACCGCCCAAGGCCGCGGCAAAGGGCGCGTCACCGGCCAAGAAACCGGCGAAAAAAAGATAATCGATCGTCTGCCCGACTGATTGCGAACGGGCCACCGCCTTCCTATCTCTGTTGGCCCACCGCCCTCACCCGCGCTGCCCCGACCGCAGTGCCGTGACATGTGCTTTGCCACATTCGCAAATCAGACCGCCAGACCAAGTCAGATCGCCATGCTCGCCCCGCCGTCCATCATTTCCGTCGCCAATCTGTCTAAGACCTATGGCTCCGGCTTCAAGGCGCTGAACGGCGTCAACCTCGATATCATCCGAGGCGAGATCTTCGCGCTGCTGGGGCCGAACGGCGCCGGCAAGACCACGCTGATCAGCATCATCTGCGGCATCGCGAATCTGAGCGAGGGTCGCGTCACCGTTAACGGCCACGACATCAACAAGGATTATCGCGCCGCACGCTCGCTGATCGGGCTGGTGCCGCAGGAACTGCACACCGATGCGTTCGAATCGGTGTGGGCGACCGTCAGCTTCAGCCGCGGCCTGTTCGGCAAGCCGAAGAACCCCGCCCATATCGAGAAGGTGCTGAAGGACCTGTCGCTGTGGGACAAGAAGGACGCCAAGATCGTCACGCTGTCCGGCGGCATGAAGCGCCGCGTGATGATCGCAAAGGCGCTATCGCACGAGCCCCAGATCCTGTTCCTCGACGAACCGACCGCGGGCGTCGATGTCGAGCTGCGCAAGGGCATGTGGGAGGTGGTGCGCGCGCTGCAGGCCTCCGGCGTCACCATCATCCTCACCACGCATTACATCGAGGAAGCCGAGGAGATGGCCGACCGGATCGGCGTCATCAACAAGGGCGAGATCATCCTGGTCGAGGACAAGGCCGGGCTGATGCAGAAACTCGGCAAGAAGCACCTGAAACTCTATCTGCAGACCAAGGTCGAGGCGATCCCGGAGGCACTTGCGGCCTACAATCTCGAACTGTCCGAGGACGGTCGCGCGATAACCTATCATTACGACACCAAGGGCGACCGCACCGGAATCACCAGCCTGCTCAGCGAACTCCGCAATGCCGGCATCCGCATCTCCGATCTCGACACCACGCAATCGTCGCTCGAAGACATCTTCGTCAGCCTGGTGAGGGCCTCATGAACTGGCGAGCCGTTCAAGCCATCTATCTCTTTGAAATGGCGCGCACCTGGCGCACGCTGCTGCAGAGCATCGTCTCGCCCGTGGTGTCGACCTCGCTGTATTTCGTGGTGTTTGGTGCTGCGATCGGTTCGCGCATCACCGAAGTCGACGGCGTCAGCTACGGCACCTTCATCGTGCCGGGACTGGTGATGCTGTCGGTGCTGACGCAGAGCATCGCCAACGCCTCGTTCGGCATCTACTTCCCGAAATTCGTCGGCACGATCTATGAACTATTGTCGGCGCCGGTGTCGTATTTCGAGATCGTGCTCGGCTATGTCGGTGCCGCCGCCACCAAATCGATCGTCCTCGGCCTGATCATCCTCGCCACCGCCGCTTTGTTCGTGCCGCTGCACATCATGCATCCCTGGTGGATGCTGACCTTCCTGGTGCTGACGGCGGTAACCTTCAGCCTGTTCGGTTTCATCATCGGCATCTGGGCCGACGGCTTCGAGAAGCTGCAGATGATCCCGATGCTGGTGGTGACGCCGCTGACATTCCTGGGCGGCAGCTTCTATTCGGTCAACATGCTCCCCTCAGGCTGGCGCACCATCACGCTGCTCAATCCGGTGGTCTACCTGATCTCGGGCTTCCGCTGGAGTTTTTACGAAATCGCCGATGTCAGCGTGAGCTTGAGCATCGGCATGACGCTCGGCTTCCTCGTGGTCTGCATGGGTCTGGTGTGGTGGATCTTCAAGACCGGGTATCGGTTGAAGAATTGAGCTATCATCAGTTTCGTCATGGCGAGGAGCGAAGCGACGAAGCAATCCATTCTTCCTTTACGCGGCGCTATGGATTGCTTCGCGGAGCCTGTCATCGGGCGGGCATTCGCCCGACCCGTTGGCTCGCAATGACGGTGGCTACCGGTAACACCTGAAATGCCCATGCCGGTTGTAGTAGCCACGGCAGCGCCGGTAACCGCCATTCGGAATCCCGAACACGCCCTTGACCGCACCCATGGCGCCACCGACACCGGCACCCACGGCGCCGCCGACCACGCCGCCCACCGGGCCAGCGATCCGGTTACCCTCATAGGAGCCCTCCTGGGCGCCGCGCACGATGCCCTGGGCGTGCCCGGCATGGGGGATCGCCAGCAACGCAAGCAGGATCGCGGCAGCCGCGAAAATCACCCGGACCGGCAACCCAACAGGCAGCACTGCCGTCTTTACCTTGCTCTTCTTCATCTGAATTCCTTGCAGCCGGCACGAACAACGCCTTCGGGGCGGGAATCTGTAACGCCGGTACGGCAGAAAAGTTGCGCCGGCATGGTTGCGTCGGGCGAGCCGTGATGGCCGCCCGCTCGCGGAAAAGTCAACACCCGCAGCCGGATTCGCCGCCTCCTCGCCTTGTTTGTGCCGTGGCGCGCATTAACGATGCCTTCCGCAGGCCACTGGAACGGAGGCCGGATTCCGGGCATATTGGATGCCGGGGGACGGAGAGCCGCGACGCTTGCATTCATGGCCCGGAGGCCAAAGTTAAAATGCGTTCCTTCCTCGTTGCCGCCACCTCCCTGATGCTGTTCGCCACCGGCGCCGCCCAAGCCAAGGTCGCCATCACTGTCGACAAGGACAGCCAGCAGATGACCGTCGCCGTCGACGGCGTCGAGCGCTATCGCTGGCCAGTGTCGAGCGGCCTTCCTTCCTATGAAACGCCGAACGGCAGCTTCCGCGCCTTCCGCATGGAGGAAGATCACTATTCCAAGGAATTCGACGACGCGCCGATGCCGCATTCGATCTTCTTCACCAAGCAGGGCCACGCCATTCACGGCACCGATTCCGTCAACCGTCTTGGCAACCCCGCCTCGCATGGCTGCGTGCGGCTGTCGCGCGACAATGCCTCGAAGCTCTATGCCCTGGTGCAAGAGCAAGGCGTGCTCAACACCACGGTGAGCTTGACCGGCTCGTCGCAGGTCGCATTGGCGCGCAACCCACGGCCGCGCACGAATGCCGTCGCGCGCCGCGCCCCGGCGCAGCAATATGAACAGCAGTCCAACGCTGCCGGCGATCCCGTCGTGATCGCGCCGCAGCCCGGCATGGCGCCACAGGCGCGCGCCGACGACGGCTACATCTATCCGGCGGACGGAAGTTCCAACGAGGCGCGCTATCCGGCGCCGCGCGACCGCCGCCTCTACGGCGCCCAAGCCTATCCGCAGCCGCAGCCGCAGCAGCAATATTATGACAACCGCGGCTATGCCCCGGCGCCGCAGGGCTATTACACCCAGCCGCGCCCCACTTATCAGCCGCGCGGCCTGTTCACCTATCAGGACTGACGCACAAACAGGCAGGTGATCCCGCCCCGGTTGAGTCATCAACATCCTTGTCGAACAGCCAAATTGACAACGGGCGAAGCGTCCGTAATGTCATCGGGCTCTCGGCTGGAATGTTCATGACACAACAAGAAATTTCCGAACTTTGCGTGGCCTCGTTGGCCAACGTGCTGCGGATCGCCAAGGATCGGGTCAAGACCGACACCAAATTCAGCCGTATCGGGCTCGATTCCGCCATGGTCGTCTATGTCATGCTGGAGCTTGAGGAAAAACTCGGCCTCGAACTCTCGACCGATGATTTCTACGACTATCCGACGATCGATCAATTATCCCGGCAACTGGCCGAAAGGCGCGCAGCCGCTGCCTGACCCTGCGCCGGCAGCCATTGTTGGCCGATATGGAACCATTCTCCTCGCTGGTCGAACTGCTCGCCAGGCGGGCTGAAAGTCAGCCCGACGAGCGCGCCTATATCTTCCTGTCCGATCGCGGCACCGAGGAAGCGGTCCTCAGCTTTCGTCAGCTGCAAGATGCCGCCAACGCGCTCGCGGCGCGGCTGAGCGGAATCGTCAGCCCTGGCGAGCGCGCGCTGCTGGTGTTTCCGCCCGGCCTCGAATTCTTGATTGCCTTCTTCGGATGCCTGATCGCCGGCGTGATCGCGGTTCCGATGATGATGCCGCGCCGGCAAGGCGCGCGCGATTCAAGTGCCGCGATCATCGCCAATTGCGAACCGGTGGTCGCGCTCACCAGTGCGACATTCGCGATCCGCGGCGATTTGCAGGCGCGCTTCCTGCGCGAAGGGCTGCAATGGCTGTCGGTGGATCTCAATCCCTCGGCTGTCAAAGCGACAGCCGACCTGCCGTCACCGCCGCAGGCGCAGGACATCGCCTTCCTGCAATACACCTCGGGCTCGACCTCCGAGCCAAAGGGCGTCGCGGTCAGTCACACCAACCTGCTCGCCAATCTGGAAATGATCCGCCACTCGCTCGGCAACACCAGGCAGTCGACCTACGTCAATTGGGTGCCGCTCTACCACGACATGGGTTTGATCCTGAACGCGTTGCAGACACTCTATGTCGGATCGCTCTGCGTGCTGATGGCGCCGAATGCCTTCACCCAGCGGCCGCTGAACTGGCTGCGCGCGATCCATGATTACCGCGCCGAGGTCGGCTGCAGCCCGAATTTCGGTTATGACCATTGCGTCAGCCGGTATCGCGCCGACCAGATGCAGGGCATCGATCTCTCCTGCTGGAAGGTCGCGCTCAATGGCGCCGAGCCGGTGCACGCCGAGACCATCGACCGTTTCATCGAAACCTTCGCCGGCCACGGCTTCCAGGCCGGCACGGTCTTCCCGGCCTATGGCATGGCGGAAGCGACCTTGCTGATCTCGGGCGGAAGCCGTGGTGCCGGCCATGTGACGCGCACCGTCAGCCGTTCAACCCTGCAATCGCATACGGTCACCGCGCCTGTGGATGCCGCTGACGCACAACTGCTCGTCGGCTGCGGTCGGGAACTGATCAACGAACAGATCGCCATCGTCGATCCCGACCACCGTACGCGGCTGCCGCCTCTTACGGTCGGCGAGATCTGGGTGAACGGATCGAACGTCGCGCGCGCCTATTGGAAAAATCCCGAAGCGACGGCCGCCGCGCTTAACGCAGACATCGCCGGCGAGGACAACGCGCGATGGCTGCGCACCGGCGACCTCGGCTTTCTGGATGAGGCCGGTGAATTATACGTGACCGGCCGGATCAAGGACCTGATCATCGTCAGGGGCATCAACCATTATCCGCAGGATATCGAACGTACCGTGCAGGCGGCGCATCCCGCGTTTCGCGCCAATTGCGGCGCGGCATTCGCGGCTACCCATGAGCACGACGAGGAAACGCTCGTGATCGTGCAGGAGATCGAGCGCACCGAACGCAACCGGATCGATGCGGCCGAGATAAAGGGACTGATCCGCGAGAACGTGACCGATCAGCACGAATTGTTCGCGCGGCACATTGTACTGATCAGGCCCGGAACGCTTCCGAAGACCACCAGCGGCAAGATCCAGCGCAGCCAGGCGCGCAAATTTTGGCTCGAACGGCGCTTCGAGGATCTCGGCGCCGACGCGGATTAGAGCGTTTTCCAGCGAAGTGGATACCGGTTCGCGTCAAGAAAACGCGTCAAATCGAGAATCTAGAGCTCCGTTCCGATTCCATCGGAACGAAAAAGGCTCTAGTCAGAAATCGATCTTCGCGGCTTCACCGAGCTTGATGCTGTCGGCGATCCCTTCCGCCATCTTGTCGGCAATGATGGGGCGATAATGGATGAAGTCGGCAAAGTTCGCGGGATCGCGGGTCAGCGCATTATCGATGCGATAGTTGATGAAATTGCTGTGCGGACGACCGGCTACAACGCGCTTCAGCGCGGCATTGCAGGCCTCCCGCTCCGCTGCCGCGGCCGTGCCGGGTGTCGCAATGGTCGAATGGAAGGTCGGCGGCACGGCCAGGACCACGGAAACGCCGGCTGGAAGTCGTTTGACGGCCGCATCGAGCAGTGCGATTTCGGGAAAGGCATCGCGGCCTGCCGCGGTGGCTGCGGGCACCGGATCGCGCGGCCGGTTGACCTCGCGGAACACACCCGGCGGCCAGATGTCTTCATAGCTGAAGTAGCCATTCGGCTCGTTGCGTGGGCGCCAGCCGAGACCGATCGATATCCGTTGCGATACGTGCTCGATCGCAGGCCAGGACAACAGCCGGCCCAGATAGGCGAGCGAGCTGTTGTCGTAGAGCCAGAACGGAAACCGGCCCGGTGGCGTCTCGATGGGCTGATGGCTGCACCAGAAGGGATCGGTCACGAACACCAGCGCGCCTATCCGCTGATGATTTCGCAGGAAGAAATCGAGCACCGCGAGTTGCTCGCGGGGCGATCCACCGGTCATATAAAGCTGGACGAAGCGCAGACCTGTCGCCCGCGACAGTTCCGCCGGATTGAGCATTTGCGCGGTTGAATTGCCGATCACGGCCGAATCGAATTCGGGATCCCGGGCCCGGCTTGCCGCTGCGGTGTGCGTGTTGCGGTCGTCGATGCCGTCGATGCCGAGCCAGCCGAACCTTCCGGTATCGTAGGGATCGACCGCGATCATCACGGTGAACAACAGCGCCGCGCCGATAACAAGCGCGCCGAGACAGGCCGCCAGGCTGCGGCCCCATTGATCCGGATGATCAGAAGTAGAAGTAGGCAAACCCATTGGCGTTGCGTTCTCCAAGTTCGACCAATAGCGCCAAGAGGCCGATGCCGACCAGGGCCGCGAGCCAGGGGCGCGGCCGGCGCGTCAAACGCTCGATGATGTCCTGGCTCGCCGGCAGCAGGAAAGCCACCAGCGGCACCAGGATGATTGGCGTCATCCCGCGTCCCGGATTGGGCGGAACGGCAAGCCCCTGAAAAATATGCCAAGCCGCTTCCAGTGTCCCGGCGCGGAAAATCACGCCGGTCAGCAGCACGAATATCACCGTCAGCGCCCATCCCAGCAGCGACGGCATTCGCGGGCCATAACGGCGCCAGAGCGCGCAAATCACGAGCGCGCAGCCGTGCAGAATACCCCACAGCACGAGGGTCCAACTCGCGCCGTGCCACAAGCCGCATAGCGCCATCGTCACCAGCATGGCCAAGAAAAACTGTAGCGGCAGGAAACGTCGGGGCAAGATGCGGGCGTTGGCGAGCCGATAGAACACGTAATCGCGCAGGAACATCATCAAGGTGATGTGCCAGCGCTGCCAGAAGTCCTGAATGCTGGTGGAACGGAACGGCGCGTTGAAATTGAACGGCAGTTTGACGCCGAACAGGAATCCGAGCCCGATCGCGATGTCGGAATAGCCGGCGAAATCGAACAGAACCTGGAAACTGAAGCTCAGCGCCAGCCAGGCTTCGCCATTGGCTACCGGACCTGATAGCGCCTGCGCATAGATCGGATCGATGATGCGGCCAAGCCGGTCGGCCAGGAAGATCTTCTCGAACAGGCCCATCGCGATGAAGGAAATGCCGAGGCAGAACTCGCGCTGCCAGCCCGGCGCATAGATCCTGGCGCCGAACTGGTGCATCACCTGCGACCAGCGCGCCAGCGGCCCGGCCAGTGCCTGCGGGAAAAAGGCGATGTAGAGCGCGTAACGGCCGAGCGGATAGATCGGCGCTTTGCCCTTGCGCAGATCGACCAGGTACATGATGTGATGGAAGGTGAAGAACGAGATGCCAAGCGGCAGCGCGATCTCGAACACCGGCAGCGGCCGTCCCAGCATCAGACCGAGATTGTAGCCGAGAAAGTTCGTGTATTTGAAAAATCCGAGAACGGCGAGATCGGCAATGATCGCCGCCGTGATGATCACGGACCATTTGGTCCTGGCATAGGCCAGTGCCGCGAGCCAGTTGATCAGGATCGACAGCACCAGCAGCAGGATGAACGGCGGACTGCCGAAGGCGTAGAACGCCAGCGACAGCATCACCAGCGTCCAGATCCGCAACTCCGGATAGGGATCCGCAAGCCGGCAGAGCAGGATGGCCGCCGGCAGGAAGCCGAGCAGAAACGGATAATCGTTGAACAGCATCAGTCCGCGGCCCCGGGCATGTTCAACTTCCGTCGCGAAGTAGGACCAGCAGCAACTACGCTGACCGCGCTCGCCCCGGACTGAAAGCTAGCCACGTTCGAGATCGGCCGTCTCAAGCGCGGGCTCATGCATCCTGCGGAGGGCGATCTTCTCGGGGCTGGGCACCTTGACGTTCCACGCCAGCCCCAGCAGTGCGAGCAGGCGGATGAAGAGATATCCGGGGTCGAACTCGAACCAGCGCAATCCGAACGCCGCCGAATAGGGGAAGGCGTGGTGGTTGTTGTGCCATCCCTCGCCCCAGGCCAGCCATGCCATCACGCCGAGGTTCCGGCTGTTGTCGTCCCGGGTCCGATAGGGCCGCGCACCGAAAATGTGCATCAATGAATTGATCGCCGACATCGACTGCTCGACCACGAACATGCGCACGACGCCGCCCCAGAGAAATCCGGCAACGGCGCCCCACAGCGTGCCGGTGACGAGACCACCGATCACGGTTGGAATCAGCAACCCCAGCAGCACCCACGCATAATAATACCGGTTCACCGCAACCAGCGTCCGCTCCGTCATCAGGTCCGGCACGTAGTGCGCGACGTTGGGATAATCGTGCTCGATCATCCAGGTCAAATGCGCATGCAGGAAACCACGCAGCCGACCGAGCAAGGTATCGCCATGCAGATTGGGCGAATGCAGATCGCCTTCGTGGTCGGAAAGCTCATGATGGCGGCGATGCATCGCGACCCATGACAGCATCGGGCCTCGTCCCGCCATGGAACCCATGACAATGAGCATGCAGCTCACAGGAATGCTGGTTGCGAACGCGCGGTGCGTGAAGAGACGGTGATAGCCGACGGTCAGCCCAAGACCGGTAAGCAGCCACATGCCGAAAAACAGACCGAACTCAAGCCAGCCGATCGGGCGATAAAACAGCAGGCCCAGCGCGACCAGCGTGCCGAGGAACGGCAAAACGTCGAACATGGCGAAGTGCCGGCGCTGTAGCCGGTGAAAGTGCCGGCTTTTGATGATCCTGATATCGCGCATTTCCGGACTGGTGGGACTCACGGTTGGGTATACGTACATAGCCTGAGCAACCGCACGCGCCAAGCCTGCCGGAGGGTCAACGATCCAAAGCCACAGCTATTCGCCGGCGCCCTCGCCTATTAATTAGGCCGCCTCGCGCGGGCGAATTCACCCATCCGTGGCATGGACAATCGGCGCGTCGCGAGGGACCGCCGGCCGCGACGCCTGCCATTTGCCGTGAAGAAACATCCCGCCCGCCATCGCAACGACGAAAACCATCACGCCCGGCGACAGCGTCGCAAGGCTCTCCAGCGCCGGCCCCGGACACAGTCCGACCAGACCCCATCCGATGCCGAACAGCCCTGCGCCCAGCACCAGCGGCGCATCGATCTCGGATTTGCCCGGCAGGAAATACTGTCCGGCCAGCACCGGCCGGGCGCGCTGCCTCGCCAGCATGAAGCCGGGTGCAGCGACCGCCAGCGCCGCCGCCATCACCACCGCGAGGCTTGGATCCCACGCGCCAAGGATATCGAGGAAGCCGAGCACCTTGGTCGGCTGTATCATTCCGGAGACCAGCAAGCCGGTTCCGAAGATCAGACCGCACAGCAGCGGCGCGATGATCCGCGAAATAGTTTCCGAGACAGTTTTCATGGCTCAGCCTCCCAGCATGTGGCGGGACACAGCTACCGTGATCACCGCCGTCACCATGAAGACGATGGTCGCCGCGATCGAGCGCACCGAAAGCCGTCCGATACCGCAAATGCCGTGGCCGGAGGTACAGCCGCCACCGAGCCGCGCGCCGAAGCCGACCAACAGTCCTGCCGCGACGATGATCGCCCAACTTGCCGGCAGCTTGGGCGGCGCCATCCCGTAACCGATCCACCCGGCAATGACGGGAACCAGGATCAGCCCCGCGATGAAGGCGATGCGCCACCCCTTGTCGTCGCTCCCCACGTTCAGCAGGCCGGCAAAGATGCCGCTGATGCCGGCAATCCGGCCAGTCAGCAGCATCAGCAATACGGTGGACAGGCCGATCAGCGCGCCGCCGATCGCGGCCGATAGTGGAGTGAAATTCGCCATGACGAAATTCCGTTGGTTTTGCGGACGTACCGAACCATAGGCCCGCAACAAATTATCGCAATGGGCCTACTGCTCGCCGTCGCGCAACCTTCGCCAAACCGCGCCGAGCACGTTGGAATAATCGTCGGTCCAGACCCGCTGGTCGTCTTCGGCTTCGGTCTCGGCCCATTTGTCCGACGATGCAAGCGTGCCGACATCGGCCTCCTGCCGCGCCGACACCACCACCGAGGTCGAGAAGATATACTCAGCGTCACGGCCGGAATCTTCGCTGTAGACCCAGCTCTTCATGTCGTTGGCGTCGGCAATGCCGACGACGACGCTGGAGAGTTCGAGATGCCGGTTGGAGACGTGCATCGCGACCACGCCCTGCGGCGCCAGTTTTTCCTTGTAGATCTCCATCGCCTCTTCGGTTGCGAGATGGATCGGAATCGCATCCGACGAATAGGCATCGACGATGATCAGGTCGTAGAGCCCGTTCGGCTCGCGCGCGAAGGTCAGCCGCGCATCGCCGATCACGGGCTTGATGTCCGGCGCGCAGTTCTGGATGTAGGTGAAGTATTTCGGATCGCGCGCGGTATCGACCATGGTCTGGTCGATCTCGAAATATTTCCAGTCCTCGCCCGGCAACGAGGCGCAGGTCAGCGTTCCGGAACCGAGCCCGATCACCGCCACCCGCAGCGGCGTGCCCTTGCGGGCGCGCACCGCCGTGATGGCCTGACCGATGCCACCGTCCTTATGATAGTAGGTGATCGGCTCCGGCCGTCCCGTGACCGGCGTGCCATCGTCGTTCTTGAATTTCTCGGCGCCGTGGATCGTGGTGCCGTGCATCAGCACATGATACTGGCCGTTCGAGGTCACCACGATCTTGTGGACGCCGAAGAAGCTGCGCACGGTTTCCACCCGGCCGTCGTCGGAAGGGTAAGCGCGCAGCAGCACCAGCGCCACCACCACGGTCGCAAAGATCTTCCAGCGGCTGGCGTTGAGACCGAGCGCCATCAACGCCGAGAGCACGCCGACCGCGCCGATCATCCAGATGCGCCGCTCGTCGAGCCAATACATGACCTTGCCGGGCGACCAGGACGGCGAAATCAACGCCAGCGCCAACAAGGCGAGGATCGGCCAGTACCAGGCGCTCCAGCGCGGCAATCGCTCCTTGTCCGACGGCCGGCACAATGCGGCCAGCGCCAGCAGGATCGGGTATTCGGCGATCCATGAGAACGTGAATGGCGCGATCAGGCCGGCAAAGAGACCACCGACCATGCCCCCGAACGACAGCGCGACATAGAAGCCGGTGAGATACTTGGCGGCCGGGCGCGTCCGCGCCAGCTCGCCATGGCAGGCCATCGCGATGACAAAGAAACACAATTGATGCCCGCCGAGCGTCAGCAGCAGGTTCTGTTCGCCGCCGAAGGCGAGCAGCAAGATGACGCCGGCGATCGCCAGCGGTTGCGCCAGCAGCATCCATTTGTGCGGCAGCAGCGGCCGCGACTGGAACACCAGCACCCAGGTCAACAGATACAGCGACAGCGGCAGCACCCACAGAAGCGGTGCGGCGGCCACGTCGGTGGAGATATGCGCGGTGACGGCGATCAGGAGACCCGACGGCACCGCGGCAAGGAATATCCAGCGCGCGCGCGTCGTCCATGACGGCGCCGGCGCTTCCGCGTCGGCGGCAGGCAAATTGAGATTAGCCGCATTGGCCGGCGAACGCAACAACAGCACGCCGCAAGCCGCAATCAGGACGATCAGCAGGCCATAGCCGCCGGTCCAGATCAGGTTTTGCGTGCGCAGCGTGAACATCGGCTCCAGCAGCACCGGATAGGACAGCAGCGCCAGAAAACTGCCGATATTCGAGGATGCATAGAGGAAATACGGATCGGGCCCGCTGGGGTGGCCGGTGCGGACGAACCAGGCTTGCAGCAGCGGATTGTTGGCGGCGAGCGCAAAGAACGGCAGCCCGATCGAGACCGCAAACAGACCGAGCAGCCAGATCGCATAGCCCGAATTCGGCGGATCGCCCCAGCCGCCCGAGATCGACAGCGGCAGCGTCAGCACGGCAATGACCAGCAGCACCAGATGCACGGCGACGGGGATCGCGCGATTGCGCAGCTGCATCAGGAAATGCGCATAGGCGTAGCCGCCGAGCAGCAGCGACTGGAAGAACACCATCGCCACCGACCACACCGCCGGCGAGCCGCCGAGCCGTGGCAGCACCATTTTGGTGAACAGCGGCTGCACCGAGAACAGCAGCAGCGCGCTGACGAAGATCGCCGCGGTGTAGACGACCAGGACGAGCCGGTTCCGGGAATCGGACGGCAGGTCCGTGGCGGTGGACGGTTCGGAAACGCTCATGGATGCTCCGACGTGGACCCGGCGGGCGGAATTCCGACAGATTTGTGCCGGAGACGCGGATTGGAGCACATGGCAACATAGTGGGCAAGAAACCGTGGGCTTGACGGCACGTTGATTGAGTTTGAGATGTCATTCCGGGGCGATGCGAAGCATCGAACCCGGAATCTCGAGATTCCGGGTCTGGTCCTTGCGGACCATCCCGGAATGACCAGCATTCGAAGCGGACATGAACGAAACAGACGTCGTCATCATCGGTGCGGGGCATAACGGCCTCACCTGCGCAGCCTATCTTGGGATGGCCGGCCTGCGCGTGAAAGTGGTCGAACGCCGCAAGGTGGCGGGTGGCGCCGCCGTGACCGAGGAATTTCATCCGGGATTCCGCAATTCGGTGGCGGCCTACACCGTCAGCCTGCTCAACCCGCAGATCATCTCCGACCTGAAGCTGGCCGATCACGGCCTGCGCATCGTCGAACGCCGCGCGCAGAATTTTCTGCCTGCACCCGACGGCAGCTATCTCCTGACCGGCGAAGGGCGCACGCGGGAGTCCGTCACCAGATTGAGCCCGCGCGACGCCGATCGCATCGACGCGTTCGCGCACGAGTTGGAGGGCATCGCCGACGTATTGCGGCAATTGGTGTTGCGGGCGCCGCCGAACATCGTCGAGGGTTTTGGCGTCGGCGCAATCCGCGAAGCCTTCAACGCGCTCGGCACCGCCAGCATCCTGAAAAAACTGTCGCTGGAACAGCAGCGCAGCCTGCTCGACCTGTTCACGCGCTCCGCCGGCGAGATGCTGGACGAACGCTTCGAGAGCGACCTCGTCAAGGCGCTGTTCGGCTTCGACGCCATCGTCGGCAATTACGCCAGCCCCTACGCGGCCGGCTCGGCTTACGTGATGCTGCACCATGCGTTCGGCGAGGTGAACGGCAAGAAGGGCGTATGGGGCCACGCCATCGGCGGCATGGGCGCGATCACGCAGGCGATGGCGCGCGCGGCGCGCGGCCATGGCGCCGACATCGAACTTGATGCCGGCGTGCGCGAAGTGACCGTCGAAGGTAGCCGCGCCGTTGGCGTCATTCTCGACAATGGCACGACGATCCGCGCGAAATACGTCGTCTCCGGCGTCAATCCGAAATTGCTGTACACGCGGCTGGTGCCATCGGGCGCGCTGGCGCCGGAATTCCTCGATCGGATCACCCATTGGCGCAACGGCTCCGGCACCTTCCGGATGAACGTCGCGCTGAGCGCCCTGCCCTCGTTCACGGCGCTGCCGGGCGCAGGCGATCATCTCACGGCGGGAATCATCCTCGCGCCGAGTCTTGCCTACATGGACCGCGCCTGGCAGGACGCCCGTGAGCATGGCTGGAGCCGCGCGCCGGTGGTCGAACTGCTGATCCCCTCGACGCTCGATGATTCCCTTTGCCCGCCCGGCCAGCATGTCACGAGCCTGTTCTGCCAGCACGTCGCGCCGATATTGCCGAATGGCCGATCATGGGACGATCATCGCGAGGAAGTGGCCGACCTCCTGAT
>JACDAG010000702.1 GCA_013695565.1 Bradyrhizobium sp. | reverse complement strand
GTCGAGATCCTGGATATCGATTTGCCGCGTCCGCGGCGGCTGGATCGATTGCCCGAGCGATTCCACGAATATTCGACCCGCATTCGCAACATCTTCAAGTCGACGGGCGTGCTGGCGATGGATTAACGCGATGGGCAAACGCGCGCTCTATGACGGTGGTATGGCCTCTGGTTGCGTTGACTCGGCTCGGTCGTTGGCCATATAACTAACTAGATAATTATCCGCTGTTATGGTTGGTTGGCTGCAATGCCGGTTGTGAAATTACCCAACGAGGACGGCCGGCTGGAAGCCTATCGGCTGGCCGAACCGCGCTCCTGGAAACGCAGTGGCGGGCAGGAATTCCGCCGCATCGCGCTGGCTGCGGCGCATCTCGTCGCTGACCCGATGTCTGATGCCGATCCGTGGCTGACGGCGGCGATCGACTGGGACGCAACCATCGCCTATCGGCGCCATCTCTGGTCGCTGGGCCTGGGTGTCGCCGAGGCGATGGACACCGCGCAGCGCGGTATGGGGCTGGACTGGCCCAATGCGCTGAAACTGATCCGGCTTTCGGTCGAAGCGGCCCGCGACGTACCGGGCGCTGTGGTATTTTCCGGCGTCGGAACGGATCAACTGGTGCCGACATCCTCGGTCACCATTGACGACGTGATCCGCGCGTATGAGGAGCAGATCGAGGCAGTGGAAGCCTGCGGCGGCCGCATCGTGTTGATGGCGAGCCGGGCGCTGGTGGTCGCTGCGAAATCGCCGGACGATTACGCCAGAGTCTACGGCCGCATTCTCGAACAAGTGCGCGAACCGCTGATCATCCACTGGCTCGGCGAAATGTTCGATCCGGCGCTGCAGGGCTATTGGGGCAAGGCCGATCATCTCGCCGCGATGGACGTGTGCACCGATGTCATCGCCGACCACGCCAGCAAGGTCGACGGCATCAAGCTGTCACTGCTCGACAAAGACAAGGAAATACGGATGCGGCGCGGCCTGCCGCAAGGCGTTCGCTGCTATACCGGCGACGACTTTAATTTTGCCGAATTGATTGCCGGCGACGAGCAGGGATTCTCGCACGCCTTGCTGGGTATCTTCGATGCCATCGCGCCGGCCGCTTCGGCGGCGCTTGCCGCCCATGCCCGCGGCGACATGGACGAGTATTGGAAGATTTTCGAACCCACGGTGCCGCTGTCGCGTCACCTATTCAAGGCGCCGACGCGCTTCTACAAGACCGGAATCGTGTTTCTCGCCTACCTTAACGGCTATCAGTCGCATTTCGTGATGGTCGGCGGTCAGCAGAGCGGCCGTGCACTGTTGCATCTGGTCGAGGCTTTCAGGCTGGCGGATGCCGCCGGCCTCATTCGCGATCCCGATTTGGCGGCGTCGCGTCTCGGCGACGTACTGCGCGTCCACGGCGTGGCGGCTTAAGGGATATGGCGCCGCGCGTCGTCACAGCCGATGAAGCGGCGAAACTCGTCGCCACCGGCGATACGCTGATAATCGGGGGCTCTGGCGCCGGACATTCCGTGCCCGACACACTGATCGCGGCGATCGGCAACCGCTTTCTCGCAGAAGGCGAGCCGCGCAATCTGACCACGGTGCATCCGGTGGGCCTCGGCGACCGCGCCAACCGTGGCATCGGCCATCTGGCGCATCCTGGCCTGTTGAAGCGCGTTGTTTGCGGCACGCTGGTCGACTCGCCGCCGGTCGAGCGCATGGCCGCCGCAAACGCAATCGAGGCCTATACGCTGCCACAAGGCTGCCTGTCGCAGTTGACGCGGGAAATGGCCGCGGGCCGCCCCGGACTGACCACGCATGTCGGTCTGCACACTTTCGTCGATCCGCGGCTTGGCGGCGGCCGGCAGAGCGAACGGGCGACCGAAGACCTCGTCGAACTTACAACCGTCGGCGGCAAGGAGTATCTGTTTTTCAAGTCCTTCCATGTCGACGTCGCGCTGGTGCGCGGTACCAGCGCCGACGAGGATGGCAACATCACGATGGAGCATGAGGCGGTCTTCGGCGAGATGATCTCGATGGCGCAGGCCGCCCGCCGCACCGGCGGTATCGTCATTGCCCAGGTCAAGCGTATGGCGCTGCGCGGCACCCTGCCGCCGAAGCAGGTCAAGATCCCCGGCATGTTGGTGGATCTGATCGTGGTCGATCCCGGACAAACCCAGACCTTCTTTACAACGCACGATCCGGCCTATGCCGGTGAAATCAAGGTGCCGCTCGGCAACATCGCGGCGCTGCCGTTTTCGGTGCGCAAGATTGTGGCGCGGCGTGCGGCGCTTGAACTCTATAGCGGCGCCATCTGCAACCTCGGCTCCGGGATCTCGACCGGAATTGCGTCGCTGGCGGCCGAGGAAAACGCGATCGACGATGTCGTGCTGACCAACGAACAGGGCCTTATCGGTGGCGTGCCGGCGACCGGCAATGAGCCAGGCGCGGGCCGCAATTATCAAGCGATGGTCGACCAGCCCTATCAGTTCGATTTCTATGACGGCGGCGGGCTCGACCTTGCGTTTCTCTCGTTTGCCGAGGTCGACGAGGCCTGTAACGTCAATGTCAGCCGCTTCGGCGACAAGATCATTGGGCCCGGCGGCTTCATCAATATCAGCCAGAACGCCAAGACCATGATCTTCAGCGGCACCTTCACCGCGGGCGGCCTCGATATCGCCTGGACCAACGGACAGACGCATATCCGCCGCGAAGGCGCCGAACAGAAATTCGTCGGCAAGGTGCAGCAGGTGACCTATTCCGGCGCGCTGGCGGCGCAGAACGGTCAGCGGGCGTTCTACGTCACCGAGCGGGCGGTGTTTCGGCGTAACGAAGCGGGCCGACTTGAACTGATCGAGATTGCGCCGGGTATCGAGCTTGAACGGGATATTCTCGGCCAGATGCAGTTTCGGCCGGACGTTTCGCCAGCTCTGAAAGAGATGGATGCCCGCATTTTCCGCCCTGAAGTCATGGGGCTTGCCGCTATCATCGCCGCCAACGCGCGTCCGATTCGTTCGCAGCGGTTGAACCAATTTTTGACAAAGCAGTCTTTGACAAAGGCGGTGTCGTGATGGCTGTCGCGGTGACCACGAAGGCGAAGCGGCCAGCGCCATCGGCAAAAGCAAAGGCGGCGCTCGAGCCGGTACGCGATGCCGAACGAACCCGGCAGGCATTGCTTGCCGCCGCCGAAATCGAGTTTTCCACCAAGGGGCTTGCGGGCGCGCGCGTCGACGTCATTGCCGAGCAGGCCGCCGCCAACAAGCGCATGCTGTACTACTATTTCGGGTCCAAGGAAGAGCTCTACGTCGCTGTACTGGAGCGGGCCTACGGCGCCATGCGCGAGGCAGAACGCGAACTTAACCTCACCAATCTGGCCCCGCTTGAAGCCATCAGGACGTTGGTAGAATTCAAGTTCGACTACTGCCAGCAACATCAGCAGATTATCGCGCTGCTGGCCGGAGAGAATATGCTCGGCGCGGCCTATCTGAAGCGCTCGAAGCGGTTGCGCGATATGAATCTGTCTTTGGTCGACGTGATCCGCACTGTGCTTGATGCCGGCATGGCCCGGGGCGAGATCAAGCCCGGCATCGATCCGTTGCATCTGTACATATCGATGTCGGCCTTGAGCTACTTCTACTTCTCCAATTCGGCGACGCTATCGGTGGCGTTCGCGCGGCAACTGAACAGCACGGCCGAGCGGGTGCTTCGGCGGACGCATGCTGTCGATGTCATCATGGCTTTTGTCAAATCAGCCTGAGAGCAGTCGCGTAGCGCTGTCGGTTACAGGCAAGGAGCGGAAATGAAATTTGGCGACTATCCCAAAGCTGGCTCGCTCGATGGCGTCACGGGCTTTCGCAACTACGTCCAATCGCTCGGGATCGATATTCCCTGCGACGACATCGTCGCGCATGGTCCGAAATCGCCGCTGGCGGCGCCGGTTGAAATCGACGGCATGAAAATCGGCCATCGCCTGGCGATCCAGCCGATGGAGGGCTGGGACTGCGAGCGAGACGGTAAGCCGTCCGAGAACACCAAGCGGCGCTGGCGCCGTTTCGGTCTCAGCGGCGCCAAGCTGATCTGGGGTGGAGAAGCCTGCGCGGTTCGATTCGACGGCCGCGCCAATCCGAAACAGCTCACCATGACCGCTGAGAGCCAGGGCGACATCGCGGCCTTGCGCGACACCCTTATCGCTGCGCACAAGGAGGCGACCGGCAACGACGACGCCCTCGTGATCGGGCTGCAGCTGACGCATTCAGGCCGCTTCTGCAAACCGAACGACAACACCAAGTTCGAATCGATCATCGCCTATAACCATCCGTTGCTCGACCGCAAATTCGGCTATCCGCAGGACCGGCCGCTGATCAGCGACGACGAGATCAAGCGGCTGATCGATGATTATATCGTCGCCGCAAAGCGCGCCGAGGCTTGCGGTTACGATTTTGTCGACGTCAAGCACTGTCACGGCTATCTCGGCCACGAATTCCTGAGCGCGGTCGATCGGTCCGGCCTTTACGGTGGCGGGCTGGAAAACCGCACGCGTTTTATGCGCGAAATTATCGAGGGGATTCGCGCCGAAGCGCCGCGGCTGAAGATCGGTGTTCGGCTTTCCGCGTTCGATTCCGTACCTTTCAAACCCGACCCGGAGCTTTCGGTGCCGGGAGCGCTCGGCCCCGGTGTGCCTGAAAACCACAGCACACCCTATCCCTACGCGTTCGGCGGCAGCGCGGACAATCCGCTCGAAATTGATCTGACCGAAACAAAAGCGCTGTTCGAAATCATGCGCAAACTGGACGTTCGGTTTGTCAACGTGACCGCGGCCAGCCCCTATTACAATCCGCATTTGATCCGGCCGGCACTGTATCCGCCGTCCGACGGCTATCATCCACCCGAAGATCCGTTCGTCGGCGTGATGCGTCAGCTTTCGGTGGTGCGTGAACTCAAGGCCGCATTCCCTGATTTCTGCCTGATGGGCTCGGGTTACTCCTACTTGCAGGAGTTCTTTCCGAACGTGGCGCAAGCCGTCGTCCGCATGGGGTGGGTCGACTTCGTCGGCCTTGGTCGCCTGGTGCTGGCTTATCCCGAACTGCCTCTCGACATCCTGCAGGGCAGGCCGGTGAACAAGAAGCGCTACTGCCGCACCTTCAGCGACTGCACCACCGCGCCACGCAATGGCATTGTCTCGGGCTGCTATCCGCTTGACCCGCATTACAAGAAGTCGCCGGAATTCAAGCAACTCGCGGTGCTGAAAAAAGCCCAGGTGGGATAGCCCATGCCGACCGCTTCCGACCGCCGCATCGCACTGCTGGGTACCGGCATCATGGGAGCCCATATGGCGCGTCGGCTGGCCCAGGCCGGATTTCACGTCACCGCCTGGAATCGAAACGGGGACAAGGCTGGGAAGCTCGCGCCGTTTCGCGTCAAGATCGCCGCCAGTCCGTCCGCGGCCTGTGCCGATGCCGATGTTGTCATCGTGATGCTGAGCGATGGCCCGGTCGTGGAGCAGGTCCTGTTTTCGGCGGACCAAACCGGGAAAAAGCCGGCCGAGGTGATGGCGTCCGGCTCGGTGTTGGTGGTGATGAGCTCGATCCCGGTCGAAACATGCCAGGCGCAGGCACCAAGGCTGGCGACGCGGGGCGTTCACTATATCGACGCTCCGGTGTCCGGTGGCGAGCCCGGTGCGCGCGATGGCACACTCGCGATCATGGCCGGAGGCGACCGCAAGGTGGTCGACGGCATCGCCGATGTATTCGCGGCGATGGGACGCGTCACCCGCATCGGTCCGGTTGGTACCGGGCAGATGACCAAGCTCGCCAATCAGATCATTGTCGGCGCCACCATGGTCGGGGTCGCCGAAGCCCTGCATTTTGCCACTAGGGGCGGCGCCGATGTGGCTGCGGTGCGCGAGGCCCTAATGGGCGGCTTTGCCGATTCCAGGATTCTCAATATCCATGGCGAGCGGATGGTGGAACGGAATTTCGTTCCGGGCGGACCGGCGGAATACCAGCTCAAGGATCTTCGGACCGCGAAGGCGCTCGCGACTGCCTCCGGCATGCAGTTCACGCTGCTGGATTGTCTGGTCGCAATGTTCGGCGACATGATCGACCAGTTCGGCCCCGGCCTTGACGTCGCCGGCATCCTCCAGGAAGTCGAGCGACGCTCGGGCTGCGCCCCGGGAAAGCCTTCCGCAAAGGCATCGCCATGACCGGCCGCGTCGCATTCACCGTTGAAGACGGTATCGGACAGATCCTGATCGATCGCGCCGACAAGATGAACGCCATGACGCCGGAAATGACGCGGGAATTGCAAGGCATCTGCCGCGCCATCGACATTGACCGCACCATTCGCGTGGTGACGATCAGCGGCGCCGGCGAGCGCGCCTTCTCGGCTGGCAGCGATCTCAACACACTGGTCGACCTGTCGGATCTCATGGCCTTCCGCGACCGCATCGAATATGCGGCGCTGGTGCGCGATATCAAGAAGCCGGTGATCGCAGCGTTGAAGGGCTGGGTCCTGGGCGGCGGCATGGAGATCGCGATTGCGGCCGATATCCGCATCTGCGGACGCAGCGCCCGGATCGGCGGTCCGGAAGTGACGCGCGGCTGGCTTGGCGGTGGCGGTGCATCGCAGATGTTGCCGCGCCTTGTCGGCGTCGGACAGGCGATGCGGCTATTGTTGACAGGCGATCCGGTCGACGCGGAAACCGCGCTGCGCCTCGGCCTGGTCGAGGAAGTCGTCGATGATGCCAAGGTGACGGCGCGGGTGATGGAGATGGCGAAAAAGATTGCGTCGTTCAGCCCGACCGCAACACAAGCCATAAAAGCCGCCGTGCGCGCGGCGATCTCGACGCCGTTGGAATCGGGTCTCCGTTACGAGAACGAACTGCACGTCATCTGCATGTCCGACAATGGTCGGCTGGAAGGCATCAAGGCGTTCCAGGAAAAACGCGACGCGAAATTTTAGCGCGAGCCCCTCGTTGTCTGGAGCGCTACGACGCCAAAGGCTAAGGG
>JACDAG010000667.1 GCA_013695565.1 Bradyrhizobium sp. | reverse complement strand
CGCTGATGGCGCTGGCGCAGCGCGGCGTCGGCAACAGCAGGGGCGCCGCTGCGATCGTGCTGCTCGGGATCATCAGCGGCGCATTGTTTTACGGCGATGCCGTCATCACGCCGGCGCTTTCGGTGCTGTCGGCGGTCGAAGGTATCAAGCTGGTCACGGTGAGGTTCGAGCATTACGTCGTGCCGCTCACGGTGATCATTCTGATCGTGCTGTTCGCGGTTCAGTCGCGCGGCACCGCGCGCGTTGCCGCGTTCTTCGGGCCGGTGATGTGCGTCTGGTTCGCTGTCATTGCGGTCGCGGCCTTGCCGCAGATCATGCAGCATCCCCAGGTGCTGCTGGCGCTCAATCCGCTCTATGCGGTTTCGTTCATGATCCATCACGGCGTCATCGGCTTCGTGACGCTCGGCGCGGTGTTTCTCGCAGTCACCGGGGCCGAAGCGCTCTATGCCGATTTGGGCCATTTCGGCAAACGGCCGATCCAGACTGCCTGGCTGTTCATCGTGCTGCCGTCGCTGGCGCTGAATTATATGGGGCAGGGCGCGCTTCTGATCGCCGATCCCAAGGCGATCGAAAGTCCGTTCTTTCTGATGTTTCCGGATTGGGCGTTGATCCCGATGGTTGCGCTTGCCACGTTGGCGACCGTGATCGCGAGCCAGGCCGTCATCACCGGCGCCTATTCGCTGACGCGTACCGCGATCCAGCTCGGCCTGATGCCGCGGTTTGAAATCCGCCATACCTCGGAATCGCATTCCGGCCAGATCTACATCCCGCGCATCAATATGCTGCTGTTCATCTCGGTGATCCTGCTGGTGCTGCTGTTCCGCTCGTCGAGCGCGCTGGCGTCGGCCTACGGCATCTCCGTGACCGGAACCATGGTGGTGACGGCGATGATGGGCTTTGTCGCGATCTGGCGGGTCTGGAAGTGGTCGCCGATTGCCGCGGCCGCGCTGATCGCGCCATTTCTATTCCTCGATCTCACCTTCCTCGCGGCCAATCTGTTGAAGGTGTTCGAAGGCGGCTGGGTGCCGCTGGCGCTTGGCGGCGTCGTGATGCTGTTGATGTACACGTGGCGGCGCGGCAGCCGGCTCTTGTTCGAGAAATCGCGCAAGCTCGAGTTCCCACTGGCCGATCTGGCGGCGATGCTTGAAAAGCGGCCACCGCAGCGGGTCTCCGGTACGGCGGTGTTCCTGACCAGCGATCCCGAGAGCGCCCCGACGGCGCTGATGCACAGTCTGAAGCATTACAAGGTGCTGCACGAGAAGAACGTCATTCTCACCATTGAAACCGCCTCGACGCCGCGTGTCGATGATTCCGAGCGGGTCCGGATGGAAGAACTCAGCGAGACCTTCTCCAAGGTGACGCTGCGGTTCGGCTTCATGGAACAGCCCAACGTGCCGAGGACGCTGGCGATCGCCCGCAAGCTCGGCTGGCAGTTCGACATCATGGCGACGTCGTTTTTCCTGTCCCGTCGCGCGCTCAAGCCGGCCGCGCATTCGGGCATGCCGCGCTGGCAGGACCATTTGTTCATCGCGCTCAGCCGCAGCTCCAACGACGCCACCGACTATTTCCAGATTCCGACCGGACGCGTCGTCGAAGTGGGAACGCAGGTGACCATCTGAAGTCACGATCTGGTAGAACTTCCGCAAGGTGTCTCGAATCTCGCCGCTGGATCGCGCGTCATGAATGCTGTTCCGCATCGATTGGCCACGCTCGACGACGCGGCCCGCTTGTTCGAGGTGCGGCGCAGATCGATCCTTGAGCTGGCCCCGCCGACCATGTCGATCGCAGACGCAAAGAGGTGGGCCGGTCAGCTGACGATCGCCCGCATGGAGCAAAAACTTCGCGAACTGGAAATCTGGATTGCCGAGGCGGAAGGGGTGGTGGCCGGGTGGGGCGGCATCCGCGGCGACACGCTCGAAGCGCTCTACACGGCGCCCGAATATGCCGGGCAGGGCATCGGTGCCGCGTTACTTGATCGGCTCGAAGGGTTGATGCGGGGACGGGGCTTTGAGGCGGTTCATGCGGAAGCGAGCCCAAATGCCCTGGGATTCTACCTGCGACGGGGCTACGTGGTGAACGGTCCTCTGACACCGGTCGGCGCTTGGCCCATCACAAGGCAACTTCTGGGCTGAAAATCAGCCCCGTGAGAGAATAACAGCGCTGTGCGACCGTCGCGGCGTGGGCCAGCTCGGCAGCAGATCAAGCCGTTTCCAGCGCTTGATTTTCACCGCGCCAGAGGCGACGTTGGCGCCCGACTGGCGGGGCTTGGACCCCTCAAAGCAGGTTGTCGGGAGGATTACGCGTGGCGGATCATCAGGTGCACGATTTAACGCCGGAAGACGTGGCGAAAGGGATGGCGGAGGGACGCTATCTGCTCGTCGATGTCCGCGAGCCGAATGAAGTCGCTGTGGAAGCCTATCCGGGCGCGGTGGTGGTTCCGCTGCAGTCGTTCGACCCGGCGGCCATTCCGGATCCGAAGGGCAAGCAGGTGGTGTTTGCCTGCCGGTCAGGCAAGCGCTCGGTGACGGCGTCGTTGGCGGCGCAGGCGGCGGGACTTCCTTACGACAAGCATCTGGCGGGCGGCATTTTAGGCTGGAAAGCGGCGGGGCTGCAGACCAAGGCCGGCGGCTGACGCTCCCCAAGGATTCTTTGAAAAAATGACTTCCATGAACAAGGTCTTCGCCGACCTGCCGGTCACCGTCTTCGAGGCGATGTCGCAGGCTGCGCGCGACAACAACGCCATCAATCTCGGCCAGGGCTTTCCGGACGATCCCGGTCCTGAGGACATCAGGCGCGCCGCCGCGGACGCGTCGATCAACGGCTACAATCAATACCCGTCGATGATGGGCATCCCGGAGCTTCGGCAGGCGATCGCCTCGCACTACGGGCGCTGGCACGGGCTCACCCTCGACCCGATGACCGAAGTGATGGTGACCTCCGGTGGCACCGAGGCGCTGACGTCTTCCATTCTGGCGGTGGTCGAGCCCGGCGATGAAGTCGTCTGCTTCCAGCCGGTCTATGACAGCTATTTGCCGATCATCCGGCAGGCCGGTGGCATCCCGCGGCTGTTGCGTCTCGAACCGCCGGACTGGCGGCTCAGCGAGGAGATGCTGCGTAGCGTCTTCAATCATAAGACCAAAGCGGTGCTGTTCAATAATCCGCTCAATCCGGCCGCCGTGGTCTATCCGCGCGAAGACCTCGAATTGCTGGCGCGGTTCTGCCAGGAGTTCGATACCATCGCGATCTGCGACGAGGTCTGGGAGCATGTGACCTTCGATGGCCGCGAACATATCCCGCTGATCACGATCCCGGGCATGCGCGACCGCACCATCAAGGTCGGCAGCGCCGGCAAGATTTTTTCGCTGACGGGGTGGAAGATCGGCTTCGTCTGCGCGGCGCCGCCGCTGCTGCGCGTCGCGGCAAAGGTGCATCAGTTTCTCACCTTCACGACCGCACCCAACCTGCAGGCCGCCGTTGCCTACGGCCTCGACAAGCCGGCCGAGTATTTCTACGACATGCGCAAGGAGCTGGCGCGGAGCAGGGACCGCCTGACCAAGGGGCTCGAGAGCATCGGTTTTCCCGTCCTGAAATCACAGGGTACTTATTTCCTGACCGTCGATCTCTCGCCGCTCGGCCTCAACGAGACCGACGTGCAATTCTGCCACCGCATCGTCAATGACTACAAGGTTGCGGCGATCCCGGTGTCGGCGTTCTACGAACAGGATGCGGTGACGTCGGTGGTGCGGTTCTGCTTTTCCAAGAAGGACGCCACGCTGGATACCGCGCTGGAGCGTCTGTCGGACGCGGTGCATCGCCGCAAGAGGTAGACGAGATGCGCAACCGGACCCGCAAGGCTGTTGTTGGTTTGCTTGGCGCGCTGGCGGCGCTCTTGCTGTTCTCGCCGGCGAGGGCCGAAGAGCGCACGGTCAATTTCTACAATTGGTCGAACTATGTGGCGCCGGGCGTGCTGGAGGATTTCACCAGGGAAACCGGCATCAAGGTGGTCTACGACACGTTCGACGCCAACGAGACGCTGGAGACGCGGCTGCTCGCCGGAAAATCCGGTTACGACGTCGTCGTTCCCACCGGCTATTTCCTGCAGCGCCAGATCACGGCGAAAGTCTTCCTCAAGTTCGACAAGTCCCGATTGCCAAACCTCGCCAACGCCTGGCCGGTGGTGACCGAACAGCTCGCGACCTACGATCCCGGCAATCATTACGGCGCCAATTACATGTGGGGTACCACGGGCATCGGCTACAACGTCAAGACGGCGCAGAAGGTTTTGGGCGCTGATGCCAGGATCGACAGCTGGGATATCGTCTTCAAGCCGGAGAAACTCGCCAAATTCAAAGATTGCGGCATCCACATGCTGGACTCAGCCGACGACATCCTGCCTGCGGCGCTGAGCTATCTCGGCATCGATCCGAACTCGACCAGGCAGGCTGATCTGGAGAAGGCCGCCGATCTCGTCACCAGGATCAGGCCCTTTGTCCGCAAGTTTCATTCCTCCGAATATCTGGGAGCGCTGGCGTCGGGCGAGATCTGCTTCGTGGTGGGATGGTCGGGCGACATCATGCAGGCGCGCAGCCGCGCGGCGGAAGCCAGGAACGATATCGAGATCGGCTACACGATCCCGAAGGAGGGCGCGCAGATGTTCTTCGACAATCTCGCGATCCCGGCCGATGCCAGGAACGTTGCCGAGGCCTATGAGCTGATCAACTACCTCTATCGCCCGGAGATCGCGGCCAAGAACTCGGACTTTTTGTCCTACGCCAACGGCAATCTGGCGAGCCAGAAGCTGGTCGATCCAAAAATCCTCAACGACCGGAATATCTATCCGGATGAGGCCATCCAGAATAAGCTGTTCGTGATCAACGCCCGCGATCCCGCCACCCAGCGCATCATCAACCGGCTCTGGACCAGGGTGAAGACGGGAAAGTAGCTACCGCCACCTTCGGTGCAGCCAGAGCCACTGGTCTGGATATTCACGCACCCAGCCCTCGATCACGGAAGTGACGGCCTGCATTGTGCCTTGAATGTCGATCTGCCCCGACGCATCGCGCACCGGCTTGACCTCTTCGGAGAGTTCGGCGCGGAAGCGATGGTTGGGCAGGCGGATGATGCGCACGCCGTGGATCGGGCAGTCGACCTGACGGACCAGCCGCGCCAGCGTCGGATTGGCCTTGGTTTTGCGGCCGAAGAAGGTGACCTCGACGCCGTTGGTCAGATACTGATCGACCAGCATCGCGACGTGCTGGTTGTTCTGCAGCGCTTCGCCGAGCTTGAGCGGCGCCTCGCGGCCGGCCGGGATCAACGTGCCCATCTTGACGGCGCGGATCCGCTCGATGGCGCGATCGGCGGATTCACTGTTGGGCCGCCGGAACAGGATCGCGCAATCCAGTCCGTGCGCGACGGCGCCAAGCGCCGGTATTTCCCAATTGCCGAGGTGGCTTGCGAAGATGATCGCCGGCTTGCCGTCGTCCCGAAGCTGATCGAAGATCTGCTTGGTCCGGGCGCCGAACTCGACGCGGCTTGGCCTGTCCGGCTGATTGACGTCGTAATCCCAGATGTGATCGAGATGGGCGAACTCGGCGCCGATCCGGCCGAGATTATCCCAGACGCCGGCCAGGATTTTCTCGATCTCTTCCGGTGATTTTTCCGGGAAGGCGGCCGTGAGATTCTCGCGGCCGATCCGGTCTTCACGCAAGTGCCGGCCGATGAAGCGCGTGACGCGGCCAAAGAAATTGGCGGTTTTGTCCGGATCGAAATAACGCGTCGTGCGCAGCAAGGCGATCGTCAGCGCGCCCACGGCGGCTTCCGCGACCGGTTTGGCGGCGTCGCGCAGGCGCGCCTTGGTGCGAAGTAGCAGGCGGTTCATAGGTGGTTCATTGGGGACTACGATAGCGTTTTCAAGCGAAGTGGATTCCGGTTCGCGTTAAGAAAACGCGTCAAACAAAAGGTCGCTAGGCCGGCTCACGCGTCAGGATCAGCGAGGCGTTTTGCCCGCCGAAGCCGAACGAGTTCGACATCACTGCCGTGACACGGGCATCGCGTGCCTTGTTGGCGACGACGTCGAACAGGATGGCCGGATCCGGTACGTCGTAGTTGATCGTCGGGGGAATCCGCTGATGTTCGAGCGTCAGCAGCGAGAACACGGCCTCAACCGCGCCGGCGGCCGAAATCGTGTGCCCGACCATCGACTTGTTCGACGATACCGGAATCTTCGGCAGATGATCGCCGAACACCACAGCTGTCGTGTTGTACTCCATCTTGTCGTTTTCCGGCGTCGCGGTGCCGTGCGCGTTGATATGGTCGATCTGCTCCGGCTCGAGGCCGGCATCGGCCAGCGTCTTGCGCTTGCAGCCGATGATCGGCTTGCCGTCGGGGCTGGAGCGGGTGCGGTGGAAGGAGTCCGTCAGTTCGCCGCAGCCGGCGACGACGCCCAGGATCTTTGCGCCCCGCGCGGTGGCGGATTCATAGCTTTCCAGCACCATCGCGCCGGCGCCTTCCGCCATCACGAAGCCGTCGCGGTTTTTCGAGAACGGCTTTGAGGCCGCTTGCGGTGGGTCGTTCTGCGTCGATAGCGCCGACAGCAGCGAGAACCTCACCAGGGCTTCGGGATTGACCGAGCCGTCGGTCGCCACGCACAGCGCCGCATCGGCGTCGCCGCGGCGGATCGCTTCGACGCCGAGCTGGATCGCGGTCGCACCCGACGCGCAGGCGGTGGAGAGCGAAATCGGCGACCCCTTGGTGCCGTAGGTTTCGGCCAAGTGGCTCGCCACCGAGCCGAACATGAAGCGGTGATGGAATTCGCTGAACTTGCCACCGCCGCTGACGCGCAGGATGTCATCGTAGCCGAATTCGGTTTTTCCGACCGCGCGTCCGATTTCGAGCCGCTGCGGCCACTCGACCTCGACCGGCGCCACCGCCAGGAACAGCGGCCCGGGGAAATCGGCCTTGCCGCCGATGGCGGCTTGTTCGAGCGCTTCGTCGGTCGCCATTTTGGCCAGCCGCTCGGTCAATCCCGTCGAGGAAATAGGATCGACGCTGACGAAGTCGACGGTGCCCGCCATGGTGGTCTTGAGGCCGTCGATCGGGAAGCGCGTCACGGTGCGGATCCCGGACTCACCCGCGGTGAGTTTGCTCCAATTGTCCTTCTTGCCGGCGCCGAGCGAGGTCACCACACCCAAGCCGGTGACGACAACGATCGGCCTGCCTGATTTATCGCGTGGTGCTGACATGGATTCCCCCGTCGAACTGCGCCGTACCCGAAGCGCTATCGCGCTCTATTACTGTCGTCTGAACATGATCCTGCCGGAACGCCCGATGGGCATGTTCCCGATCACGCCCTACTTGATCGCCTCGACCAGGGCCATGCCTTCGCCCTGCCAGTGACCGGCCCCCATCACGACAATCTGGGTCGGCGCGTCAGGCTTTTCAACCTCGAGCCCGGTCGGATCGTTGGGCGGGAACAGCGCGCCGCGCGAGATCGAAAGTGCCGCCAGCGCCAGTCCCAGCGGAAACTGGGTTTCCAGCGTGTGGCCGAACATCGTTCCGGTCGCGCGCACCGCATAGCCGGGATGCTGGCGCAGGAACGCCTTTTCTTCCGACGTGATCGGCTCGATGCCGGTCGCGCCCGTGATCAGATTGCCATTGTCGGGGAGGGCGCCGAGCTTGGGCCACAGCGTTTCCAGCGATTTGGTCACTGCACCCGGCTGCTTGCGCTGCGCGAGGTCGGCGACGACCTTGCTCAGTCGGGCGTAAGGCTTGGCGCCGCGGGCCTCGGCATGCTCGCGGGATTCCATCACCAGGAAGCAGCCGGCGGAACCAAGCGCGAAACCGCCCTTGCCGTCGCGTTGCCACACCGGGGCGTATTTTTCGGTCAGATTAAAGTCGCCGAATTCATAGAGGATGAGCAGATCGGCGCGCTCGCCATTATGCGCGGCACCAATCAGCGCGATGTCGCTCTGGCCGGATTCGATGCGGGCCAGCGCAATCCGCGCCGCGTCGATGCTGGCCGCTTCCTCGCCCATGAACGTCCGCGACGTCCCGCTGACGCCATGGACGATCGCGATATTGCCGGCGAGCAGGTTGGAAAGCTGCGCCAGGAACAGCGTCGGCCGCAGATCGTTCATCAGCCTTTCGTTGAGAAAGCCCGGACTCGAATTGCCCTTCGCGGCGGCGTTCATGATCGCGAGGTCGACGGCGATGTCGCGCTCGCCGCCGCCGGCGGCCACGATCATGTCCATCCGTTCCAGGATCTCGGTATTGCCTTTGACGCCGGCGGAATCCAGCGCCAGCCCGGCGGCATAGACGCCGATGCGCTGCCAGGCTTCCATCTGGCGCTGATCGCCCTTTTTCGGGATCTGGGCGTCGAAGGAGACCGGGGCCAGGGGGTGAACGATGTAGGGCGCGAAGCGCTTGTCGTCGATGTTGACGCGCTTTTCGTTCAGCGCATCCCAATGCGCGTCCAGTCCCTCGCCAAGCGACGACACGATGCCGATGCCGGTGATCCAGACTTCTTTTGCCGACGAGGGTTTGGGCTCAGTCATGCGGCAGCGCCTGCAGGGGGAAGCCGACCTTGGTGGCCATCGCGTCCATGTGCACGCGAAAGGCGGGGTCGGGGAAGGGGGCAAGGCCGAAGGTTATTTCAGCGCTGCATTTCAATTCCTTGCCGACGCGGCCCTTGGCCTTGGTAACCGCAAAGCCGGAACCTTCGTGCTCGACCTTGGCTTCGATCGTCAGCAACTGACCGGGACTGACGAAGCCCCGCATCTTGGCTTCCTTCACGATGGCGAGGAACGGCATCCGCTCGAACTTCAAGACGCCAAGCAAGAGCCAGCCCGAGCTCTGCGCCATCGCTTCGGTCAGCAAGACACCGGGCATGATTGGAAAGCCCGGGAAATGCCCTTCGAAAATCGTGTGCTTTTCCGGTATCTGGGCTTCGACCACAATCGTCCGTTCGCCGAGATTGAGGTCGACGATCCGATCGATCAGCTTGAAATAATCGAGGTCCATGGTGGGCGATTACGCGCCCGTGCCCGCGTTCTTGGCCGCGACCAGTTCGTCGATACGATCGGCGAGGTTCTTCAGCACGAAGTACTGTTCGGTCGTGGCCTTGCCGTCGTTGACTTCCTGGGTCCATTTTTCGAGCGGCATCTTGATTCCGAACGCCTTGTCGATGGCAAAGGCGATGTCGAGGAAATCCAGGCTGTCGATGCCCAGATCGTCGATGGCGTGGCTCTCGGGCTTGATCGTGTCGCGCGGAATGTCGCAAGTCTCAGCGATAATGTTGGCGATCTGATCGTATGTGGAAGACATCATTAAGCCTTTGATATATTGGAGATAAATCCGGGACGGCTAGGTGGAGGCAGGCGCGTCGGTTTCCCTCGGCCGGAGTCGAGAGCCCGTATATCGGAGCCAAGCCTTGAGTTCAATGGAGGTTGGCAACCCCGGGCGGGAACCGATTTATCGGTAAAAAAGCCCGTTTTGGGCCCGCGCCTATCCGTGGGGCATCGTGGAAATCCGGGCACAGTCCCGCCGCCCCATCAGCACGCAATCCTGGGTCTTGCGCAGATCCGCGATGCTCATCGCAAGCCAAATCCCGATCGCTGTCAGCGCCACCGTGAAGGACAATGCCGCGACATTGGCCAGCATGCGATGGCGGAAATCGTCCGGCTCGTCGCGGGACCGCTCGTAGTGGGAAAGGTCTTTTGCCGCCGGCCCGCTGTCGACGTGGTCGGCCGGTTGATCGCGGTGTCCCGGTGGATGAGCCGAGGTCCGCGGCCGGAATTTGACCACGACGTGCTCGTCATCCGCTTGTATAGGCAGTTGGGTCTTCACGGCAGTCGGTCCGCGCAGGTTGTTGTTCTGTCTAGCACGCCGGCCGTGCTTCCAACATAAAATGTTGGTGCTCATCCATGCAGGTCTATCCCCGCAGAGTCTCATGGAACTTACGTTCCGCCGCCGGTGCCATCATGGCATAACCGAACCGGTCCCGGCGCTTTTCGCGAGTCAAGTCCAGGCGTTCAATTCAAGCCTTCAAGTCATGCGTTCAAGTCGAGGGTTCAAGTCATGGCCAATCTACGTGAACCGATCCTCAAGCCGGTCCCGATCCTGTCGCTGCGTCCGACCCAGATGACGGTCGGAATGCGGAGGTGAAGGAAAAGCGCAAGCACTGGCGCGAGCACAAATCGGAAAAGAAGCGCGCCGAACTGCTCGGCAAGCACATGATCCCCGTCGCCCATGGCCCGGATCAGCGCTATTACGTGGTCGATCACCATCATCTGGCGCGGGCGCTGCACGATGAAGGCGTCAAGGACGTTCTCGTCACCGTGATCGGCGATCTCACCATGGTCGCGCGCGATGCATTCTGGGGCGTGATGGACAACAAGCGATGGGTCTATCCGTACGACGCCAAGGGCGAGCGGCGGCATTTCCGCGATCTTCCGAAATCGGTGTCCGACCTCAAGGACGATCCGTTTCGCAGCCTCGCGGGTGAACTGCGGCGCCCCGGCGGATTTGCCAAGGACACCACCCCGTTCAGCGAGTTCCTGTGGGCGGACTTTTTGCGCCGCAAGATGTCGCGCAAGAGTGTGGACGACAATTTTGCCAAGGCGATCGAGAAGGGTCTCGGCTTCGTGAAGAGCAAGGACGCGATCTATCTCCCCGGCTGGTGCGGACCAGCCTCTGAAGATTAAAGCATGATGAGGTTAGGTCCGGTTGCGAGCCGCGCAGGGGATGCGCTCCCTCTCCCGCGCTTGCGCAGGGCTGTCCCGGGAAAAAATTCGCGAGTCGCAACAAACACTTGGGGCACAGTAGCTTCTTGTATTTATCGAGTGTCGAGACTCAAAAAGACAAAAGTGAGTCATT